>NZ_JBIAPU010000003.1:261194-472888 GCF_042888465.1 Streptomyces sp. NPDC002888
GATCCCACTGATCCATACGGTCTGCCGCCGTCACCGTTCATTTCGACTCCCCCAGCGTCCGCGGGGCGTCATCCGTCACACTCTCGGCGCCCAGTTGGCGGGCGAGCCGCTTCAGGCCCCGGTGTGCGGCGGTGCGGACCGCGCCGGGGCGCTTGCCGAGCACGCGGGCGGCGGCGGGGCCGTCCAGGCCCACGACGACACGCAGCAGCACGGCCTCGGCCTGGTCGCGCGGCAGCCCGCGGACCAGGTCCAGGGCCCGCTCGGTGGAGAGGGACTCCAGCGCCTGGTCGTGGGTGCTGTGCGGGCCCGGCAGCTCCAGCAGGTCGGACTCCAGCGCCGACGCCCGGGGCCGTACCCGCTGGCGGCGCAGGTGGTCGAGCGCGCGGTGTCGGGCGATGGTCGCCGTCCAGCCGCGGAAACCGGCGCCGTCCCCCTTGAACCGCCCCAGGTCCCGGGATATCTCCAGCCAGGCGTCGGAGGCGACGTCCTCGGCGTCGTCCCCGACGAGACCGCGCAGATAGCCGAGCAGCCCCGGCTGCACGATCCGGTACGCGACGGCGAACGCCGACTCGTCGCCGTCCTGGGCTCGCTCGACCGCCGCGCCCAGTTCCCCGTCGTACGCCTGCGCGCGCCGGGGTTGCCCTCCCTGGCCCAAGACTGTCCTCGTTCGTGCGGTGGTCGGAGCGGGGTCGTGGCGAGTCGCCGGTCGTGCGACACGTTCCGGCCGTGTCCACGCCCCCACGGTCAACAGCGTCGGGCCCGTCCGAAGTGTCACAGCGCCTCAGCCTCCACTCCGCCTCATCCCCGCCCCACGCCGTCCAAAAGGGCGACTCCGCCGGCGTACGCCCCCTGGTTCCGCTCGGTCACCTCCTGGCTGTAGCGGATGCCTCCGCCGCCGTACGGGACGAGGAAGACGCACCGGAAGGTGTGCGAGGTGATCCGGTACGTGGAGGGGTCGAGGACCAGCGACTCCTCGGCGCTCTCCACGGTGATCCGGGCGTCCGGCGCGGCCACCCCGTTCGCGCGCAGCTGCTTCAGGGTGGGCGCGAGTTCGCGTACCGCCCTGCGGACGACGCCGCGCTCGCGCACCGCGGGCAGCGCGGCCTTCGCCGTACGCACGCGCAGTTCGACCCCGCCGCCCGAGGTGACCAGCGAGACCCCGCCGCCGGGCGTGTCGTCGCCGGTGTACGTCCGGAACGCGTCGAGTACGGCGACCGGGTCCTCGACCTTGTTCGCGTACTCGGGATCGGTGAGGGGCCCGTGCCGCCAGGTTCCGGTGCCGCCCTCCTTGACGTAGGCCGTGCCGTCGACGACGTAGATCTCCTCGGGGCTGTCCGTGCCCTCGCGGTGGGTGGTCCCGGTGGAGTGGAGCGCCCAGGGGCTGCGGGTGGTGCGGTGGACGGTGGCGGCGTAAGTGGCGGCGTTCTCCTGGCCCTGCGCGAGCAGTGCCTCGCGCCCCCGGACGGCGAAGGTCCAGCCCTTCTCGCCGGCCGTCGCCCGCTCGGCCCGGGCGAGGAAGTCCGCGGCGGTCCGGGGAGCGGCGCCGGGCCGTGTGCTCGCCTTGGCGGCCGTGGACCCGACGGGTGCGGCGGCCGCGTCCTCCTGCCCGCCTCCGGAGCATCCGGTCAGCGTGGCGAGGAGGAGGCCGGCCACGGCGACACGGGGTCTCATTCGACCACTCCCTGGGCCAGCGGCCGCCGGGGTCTGCCGTGCAGGGTGAGGTAGAAGGTCTGGAGGGAGTCCTCGGGTACGCCCGAGTCGAAGCGGTTGAGGACCCGGCCGAGCGGGTTCCAGACCCGGCCGTCGGGCATGCGGACGCCGACCGGCCGGCCGAAGTAGGCGCGCTGGTCGGCGTCGAAGTCCACCCACGCCGCCCCGGCCCGGCGGACGAGCACCTCACCGACGTACGCCCCGAGGCCGAAGAGCGTCTCGCGTGCCCGCTCCCGGTCCGCGTCGCCCTTGCGCAGCCCGTCGATCAGGAAGTCGACGACGCGCAGGCTGGCCACGGAGTAGTCGAGCGGAAGCCTGCTGCGGGCGGTGACCCGAGTGACGAACGCCGTCGCGAGACGGCGCATCTCCCTCGCGCACGTCACCCGTCCGTCCGCGTCGTCCATGCCGGACCCACCCCTCCACTCGGCACCGGGGGCCCGGTACGGCCTCCCCCCGCTGCCTAAGCGGATGCGGTCCCGCAAACATCACTCGTCACGGGCGTATCGAACGCCACACGGTGGCGCCCTGCGCCCCCGAGCCGCCGTCAGCCCCGCTCCGTGCTCGCCGCCGTCAGGCCGCACCGCGCTCGCCGCCGTCAGGCCCGCTCCGCGCTCGCTGCCGTCAGGCCCGCTCCGCGCTCGCCGCGTCCCGGCACATGAGCCGCAGCGAGCCGTGGCCGCCGAAGCAGCGGCGGGCCTCGTCGACGGGGTCCCACAGGCGGCCGTCCGGGGTGCGGACCCAGTGGTCGCCGCCGGTCGCCCACCACTCCGCGCCGGTCTCGCGGACGATCACCTCACCGGCGTACGCGCCGAAGCCGCGCAACACGTTCTGCAGGGCGGCGGCGGGCGTTCCCTCGTGCCGCAGCTGTTCGATCATCCGGTCGACGCGCCACAGACTCTGCGCCGAGTAGTCGAGGCGCACCCGCGCACCCTCGCGCATCGTCGCCACCGCGTCCGCCGCCCACCGCACCGGCTTCGTCGCCGCGTGGGGCCGGTTTGCCTGCGGGGCCCTCTCGCTCATCGTCCTCGTCGTCGCACTCGTCCCAGTGGTCATACCCGTGGTCATACAAGGAAAAGCGAGGTCAGCGCGGCTTGCGTCACGGGAATCCGGCCGTTGCCCGAGACCGGCGCAGGATTGCCCCACGTCCGCCGCACGACCGACACAAGACCCTTTCCAGCAACGGGGTTTGCCCTCGAAGTGATACTTCGGCGCTCCCGTGCGCTCCTTTCACCGATGAGCATGTACTTCCATCTCCGGGCCGTACCGCCACCGGCGCTCCGCAACAGCGCGCCCTGGTTGCAGAGGCTGTTCGAGGACGACTGGGGCACCGTGCGCGAGCGGGTCGGCCGGCACCGTGAGGAGGTGCTGGACAAGGGCTACCTCGACCACGAGCTCCTCTACGCGGGCGCTCCCCCGGACCACGTCCCCGACGGACCGCGCTCCCACGTCGTCCTCGGGGGCCGCTCGGTGCTCCACCCCGACCGGCAGCTCCCGCCGTTCCTCATGCTGACCGCGGCCCAGGTGGCCCGGGCCGCCGCGTTCCTCACCTCGGCCGACTTCGAGGAACTCTGGCGAGCAGCCCGCCCCGCCCTGGTCCCCCGCTACGGCGGCACCGACACCGAGGACCAGACCCACGGCCTCTTCGAGGGAGCGCACAGGGACCTGACGGCGTTCTACGCGCGGACGGCGCACTACGGGGACGCGGTGGTGAAGTGGCTGATGATCTGAGGTGAGTCGGGGTGGGTCGGAATGAGGGTTATTGGCAGATCTGTGCCACCCCGGGAGTAGAAACCCCAGGTGGGGGCGATCGGAGGCCGGCCCACATCCACCACTTCCCCCCCCGCCCCCCCGCTTCGCCCGAACGTCTCAGCCGCGGCCCCGTGCCCTGCGCGAGACGACCGCACGTAGGACTCGGCGGCCCTCCGTGGAGACCTCCAGGGCGCGGCGCAGGCCGGCTGCTCCGTGGCCTGCCAGGACTTCGAGGACGGTGACCTGGCGGCGGAGTTCGGCGGCGACGAGCGGGGGCATGCCCTCCGTGCGGCCCTCGCGGCAGGCGTCGACCGGGGAGGCGGTCCTGGCCGGGTCGAGCAGCCGGTGGATCTGGAGGGAGGCGACGGAGCAGGCGTCGGCCCACATCCGCACACCCTCGGCGGACCGGACGTCGGGCGCGGCGGCGAGCATCCGTCCGGCGAGCAGCGCGGCCTCGTCGGCGGTGCCCTCCACGGGGTCCAGCTTGCCGCGCACCTGCCGAAGGAGCTCTCCCCAGTCGGCCGTGTCGGATCCGTCCGCGAGGCTCCCCCAGAGCGGCCGCAGCACCTCGTCGTCCCCGCCCAGCAGGGGCACGCACCGATCGAGACAAGCCAACCCGCTCGCGGCCAGTCCACGGTCGTCAGCCTGAGCGATGAGATCCACCAGGCTCATCCACGCCTCCCTCACCGGGGCGCCGTCGGTTGCGGAGCCCGCACTTCCCCTTACTGCGTGCGACGGCTCCTCAATGTCACAGTACGTTTTCGGACAGCGCAGCGTTCAGTTCAGCCCAGCCTGTTCGCCAGTGCCTTGAAGTCCGCCCAGGGAAGCGGCGGCGTCCCGGAGTCCCACAGCTTCTGCACGGTCGCCCGGAGCGGCATCCGTATCCCGGCCGCCACCTGGTCATGGGTCTGCGAGTTCGCGAGGTCGCACCAGACCGAGAAGGACCCGCCGAGTATCTGGTCGTCGTAGCGGGACGACACGGCGACGTTCCCGCGCAGCACGCGCGGCGTCCACTGCTCGTAGATCCGCTGCCCCGTCGGATAGACGAAGGTCTGGGGCTCGCCGAGGACGTAGTACAGGTACTCGTCGTTGTAGTTGATCACCTGTCGGCCCGCGTCCAGGTACTCCACGGGCGGCCGCGCCCCGATCTCCTTGCCCGTCCAGTACGCGACCTTGAGGTCCTTCGCGGGCTGCACGGACGTCCCCCGGAAGAAGCCGTCGTTCCAGGCCCGTATCGAGCGGTCGTGGGCGCGGACGGTGTCGGCGCGGTCGTTGAGCCAGCCGGTGGTGAGGTCGGCGACGCCGGCACCGGAGCCGTACTTCTCCCGCGCGGCGGAGGCGAGCTGAGGGAAGGACGCCTCGGGGTTCGACACGACGAGCGCCTGGTACTCGTCGCCGCCCAGGTGCCACTGCCCGCCGGGGAAGAGACCGGCGAACTCGTTCAGCAGGTCGTCGACGATGTCGGCGGACGCGCCCTTGGAGATGTCGATCGCACCCTGCACCGCACCGCCCTGCACGTTGCGCAGTTGCAGGTCCGGGTGGGCGGCGATCACCGCACCCAGGTGACCCGGCGAGTCGATCTCCGGCACGACGGTGATGTGCCGGGCGGCCGCCAGCGCGACGATCTTCTTCACCTGCGCCTTGGTCAGGTGATCCCTGGACACGATCTCCGGGTGCGTGTCGGACTGGATCCGGAATCCCTGGTCGTCCGAGAAGTGCAGGCCGAGCTGGTTGAACTTCAGGTCGCCCAGCTCCCGGACCCGGTCCTCGATCCAGCCCGCCGTGAAGGGCTTGCGCGCGATGTCCAACGTGAAGGCCCGCTGCGGCTTCGCCGGCTGGTCGCGTACGACGCCCTCCGGGGCCGTACCGCCGCCGTGCACCTCCTGCTTCAGCGTGCGGGTGCCGTAGAAGACCCCGGCGTCGTCCGGCGCGCTGATGGCCACCCGCCCGCCGCGCACGGTCATGGAGTACGACTCCGGGTTCGCGCCCTCGTCGTCGTTCAGAGCCAGCCGTACGTCCCCGGCGCGCGCGTCGTCCTTCTCGCCCTCGTACTTCATCCCCAGCTCACCGGCGATGAGCCGCCCCTCGTCGGCGAGGTCCTTGTCGCTCACGACCACCCGGTGACCACTCGCCGGCCGCCACCCCGGCCCGCGCGCCGGGGTGTGGGCGCTGACGGCGGGTATGGTCCGGGGCGTCTTCGACAGCGCGTACGAGCGTGTGGGGCTCGGCGTCGGACTGGGCGCCGCCTCGGGCGGGGCGGCGGCCGAGGGAGCCGACGGAGCCTGCGAGGGCCGCGGTGCCGCCGAGCCCGCCGGCACGCCCTCGTCGCCCGAAGCCCACACTCCGAGGCCGACACCGAAGGCGGCGACTGCGGCCCCGATGACCAGCGCCCTCCGCTGCACGTTCTTCTCCGGCGCCCGGCGGCGCCTGTGCCGGCTCACCATGCCAACCTACGACCGAGTCGACCGAAGGGTGTCCACCGCACGTTCTGAAACTCTTCCGTTCGGGTGAAATTTGGATATCCGTCGGACACGACGTGACCATTCTCGATAACGTGACATCACACCTTTCACACTCTCCCCTGCCTAAACACACGTGACGCGAGGACCCACGCTGCCTGCGCACCTTCCCGGCCGAGTAGCCGTACCCGCGCTACCCGAGCAGAGCCGCTGCACACCGTCCCCGAAATCGCTGGACGCGTTCAACTCCGCACCCGCCGACGCGGCCGTGCGCACCCTCCTCACCTGCCTCCGCAGCCCGAGCTGGGCCCACCGCATCTCCGACCACCGCCCCTACCCCGACCCGGAGTCGCTCCTGGCCGCGTCGGACGAGGCGGCATACGACCTGACCTGGGGCGACCTGTCGGAGGCGTTGGCAGCCGAGACCCTGCCCCCGCTGCCGGACGACGCGTACGGCGCGGCCCACATGGCCCTGAACGCGGCCCAGGCGGCATACGAGGCCAGATTCGGCCACGCGTTCGTCATCTGCCTGCACGACCTCCCCCCGGACGAGGCCCTGGACCACATCCTCGGAGCCATCCGATCACGATTGGCAAACGATCCGGAGGAGGAGCGAGTGGTAGCGGCAGAGGAGCTCCGCCGCGCTGCAAGAGGACGCCTGCTGGACCTGCTCAGGGGCGCGGGGCTGTGACATGTGCGGCTCCGCCGCGGGGCGCGACCAGCCACAACGGCCCGCACTCGGCACATAACGGAACACCCCACCCCAGAAGCCGCCCCCACTCCCCCATCCGCGTGCCAGTTTGATCACACAGGTAGGCCCGCTGTAAGCGCTGCAGGCAACCGTCGCTACGATGCTGGGGGCCGGTGGACCGTACCCGGCCGGGCCCGACCGACAGCACAAGCCGGCGCGGCCCCAATCCCCGCTCCCGGAGGGACTTCCGTGCCGGCTGGAACGCTGTACCGCGGCCGGGAAGGAATGTGGTCCTGGGTGGCTCACCGAGTCACCGGCGTCCTCATCTTCTTCTTCCTGTTCGTACACGTGCTGGACACCGCTCTCGTGCGTGTCTCCCCCGAGGACTACGACAAGGTCGTAGCCACGTACAAGACGCCGATCGTGGCCGTGCTGGAGTACGGCCTCGTCGCCGCCATCCTCTTCCACGCACTCAACGGCCTGCGCGTCATCGCCGTCGACTTCTGGTCGAAGGGCCCGCGCTACCAGAAGCAGATGCTCTGGTCCGTCGTAGGCCTCTGGGTCGTGCTGATGATCGGGGCGATCTACCCCGTCCTCGGCCACGCCGCTCGTGAAGTGTTCGGGAGCTGAGACTGATGGCCACCACTGAAACCACCGCGTCCGGGATCGGCCCCGTCGAGGGCGGCACCGGCTACTCCGTCGACAACCCGGCGCCCTTCATCGAGGCCCCGCGCAAGCGGACCAAGAAGACGCCGAAGTCGACCCGGGGCAACTTCGAACTGGCCGCCTGGCTGTTCATGCGCCTGTCCGGTGTGGTGCTCGTCGTCCTGGTCATCGGCCACCTGCTGATCCAGCTGGTCCTGGACGGCGGCGTCTCCAAGATCGGCTTCGCCTTCGTGGCGGGCCGCTGGGCGTCCCCGTTCTGGCAGGTCTGGGACCTCCTGATGCTCTGGCTCGCGATGCTGCACGGCGCCAACGGCCTGCGCACGGTCATCAACGACTACGCGGAGCGCGCGAACACCCGGCTGTGGCTGAAGGGCCTGCTCTACACCGCCACGGTGTTCACCATCCTGCTGGGCACGCTGGTGATCTTCACCTTCGACCCGAACATCCGCTAGGCACGGGGTTGCGAGAATCATGAAGATCCACAAGTACGACACCGTCATCGTCGGCGCCGGTGGCGCCGGTATGCGCGCGGCCATCGAGTCCACGAAGCGCAGCCGCACCGCCGTGCTGACCAAGCTCTACCCCACCCGCTCCCACACGGGCGCCGCGCAGGGCGGCATGGCCGCCGCGCTGGCCAACGTGGAGGAGGACAACTGGGAGTGGCACACCTTCGACACGGTCAAGGGCGGTGACTACCTGGTCGACCAGGACGCCGCCGAGATCCTGGCGAAGGAGGCCATCGACTCGGTCCTCGACCTGGAGAAGATGGGCCTGCCGTTCAACCGCACCCCGAACGGCACGATCGACCAGCGCCGCTTCGGCGGCCACAGCCGTAATCACGGCGAAGCGCCCGTCCGCCGGTCCTGCTACGCGGCGGACCGCACCGGCCACATGATCCTCCAGACGCTGTACCAGAACTGCGTCAAGGAGGGCGTGGAGTTCTTCAACGAGTTCTACGTCCTCGACCAGCTGATCACCGAGGTCGACGGCGTCAAGAAGTCGGCCGGTGTCGTGGCGTACGAGCTCGCGACCGGCGAGATCCACGTCTTCCAGGCGAAGGCCGTGATCTACGCGTCCGGCGGCACCGGCAAGTTCTTCAAGGTGACGTCGAACGCGCACACGCTGACGGGCGACGGCCAGGCGGCGGTCTACCGTCGCGGGCTGCCGCTGGAGGACATGGAGTTCTTCCAGTTCCACCCGACCGGCATCTGGCGCATGGGCATCCTGCTGACGGAGGGCGCCCGCGGTGAGGGCGGCATCCTCCGCAACAAGGACGGCGAGCGCTTCATGGAGAAGTACGCGCCGGTCATGAAGGACCTCGCGTCCCGAGACGTGGTGTCCCGCTCCATCTACACGGAGATCCGCGAGGGCCGGGGCTGCGGCCCCGAGGGCGACCACGTCTACCTGGACCTCACGCACCTCCCGCCGGAGCAGCTGGACGCCAAGCTCCCGGACATCACCGAGTTCGCCCGCACGTACCTCGGCATCGAGCCGTACACGGACCCGATCCCGATCCAGCCCACCGCGCACTACGCGATGGGCGGCATCCCGACGAACGTCGAGGGTGAGGTCCTGTCCGACAACACGACCGTGGTCCCCGGCCTGTACGCGGCCGGCGAGGTCGCCTGCGTGTCGGTCCACGGCGCGAACCGCCTCGGCACGAACTCGCTCCTGGACATCAACGTGTTCGGCAAGCGGGCCGGCATCTCGGCGGCGGAGTACTCGCAGAAGGCGGACTTCGTCGAGCTGCCGGAGGACCCGGCGGAGCTCGTCGTCTCGCAGGTCGAGCACCTGCGCAGCTCGACGGGGACCGAGCGGGTGGCGGAGCTCCGTCGCGAGCTGCAGGAGACCATGGACGCGAACGTCATGGTGTTCCGCACCGAGCAGACGATCAAGACGGCGGTCGAGAAGATCGCCGAGCTGCGCGAGCGCTACAAGAACGTCGCGATCCAGGACAAGGGCAAGCGGTTCAACACCGACCTCCTGGAGGCGATCGAGCTGGGCAACCTGCTCGACCTGGCCGAGGTCATGGCGGTGTCCGCGCTGGCCCGCAAGGAGTCCCGCGGCGGTCACTACCGCGAGGACTACCCGAACCGCGACGACGTCAACTTCATGCGCCACACCATGGCGTACCGCGAGGTGGGCGACGACGGCAGCGAGACCGTCCGCCTGGACTACAAGCCGGTCGTCCAGACCCGCTACCAGCCGATGGAGCGTAAGTACTGATGGCAACCCCGACTCTGGACAAGGCGGACGCGGCCGGCGCACCCGAGCCCGGCTTCGCCGACTCCCCCTACATCACCGTCACCTTCCGGGTGCGCCGCTTCAACCCGGAGGTCTCGGCAGAGGCGACCTGGGAAGACTTCCAGCTGGAGATCGACCCCAAGGAGCGCGTCCTCGACGGCCTCCACAAGATCAAGTGGGACGTAGACGGCACGCTGACGTTCCGCCGCTCCTGCGCGCACGGCATCTGCGGCTCCGACGCGATGCGCATCAACGGCAAGAACCGCCTCGCGTGCAAGACGCTGATCAAGGACATCAACCCCGAGAAGCCGATCACGGTCGAGCCCATAAAGGGCCTCACGGTCCTGAAGGACCTGGTCGTGGACATGGAGCCGTTCTTCCAGGCGTACCGCGACGTCATGCCCTTCCTCATCACGAAGGACACGAACGAGCCCACGCGTGAGCGCCTGCAGACGGCCGAGGACCGCGAGCGCTTCGACGACACGACGAAGTGCATCCTCTGCGCCGCCTGCACGTCCTCGTGCCCGGTCTTCTGGAACGACGGCCAGTACTTCGGCCCCGCCGCCATCGTCAACGCCCACCGCTTCATCTTCGACTCGCGTGACGAGGCCGGCGAGCAGCGCCTGGAGATCCTCAACGACAAGGACGGCGTGTGGCGCTGCCGCACGACCTTCAACTGCACGGACGCCTGCCCGCGCGGCATCGAGGTGACGAAGGCGATCGCCGAGGTGAAGAGGGCGCTGATCACGCGCCGCTACTGAGGTCGTTCTCCTCGTACGTCCATGAGGGCCCCGTTTCCCGGTTTGTCACCGGGGGCGGGGCCCTCGGGCGTGCCGGTTCCCATTCGGGTGAGATGCCGTCGGCAGAGCCCTGCTCCAGACGGCCCGCAGGGAGGATGCCCCCATGCCGACACCGCGACCGGACCGCCCTCTCATCACCTGGGCCGACTGGCTCATGGAACGCAACCCGGGCCACCGCTTCGAGATCATCGACGGCGTGCTGGTGGTGACCCCACCGCCGGACGCCCCGCACGCAGAGGTTCTGACGGACGTGATGGTCGCGTATCTACGCGCTGAGATGGACGGCTCCAAGGCCGACGTCGTCCAGAAGGTCGCAGTCTGGCTCCCGACAGGTCCGGAGGACTACGCCATTCCCGACCTGTCGGTCGTGGACGCCGACATCAACGCCCACATGGTCGAGAACAACTGCTACGCCCCTTCCTGCTTCCGGCTGGTCCTGGAGGTCACCTCGGAGAACCCCGACCTGGACCTCCGACACAAGGCGCGCGCGTACGCGGTCGCCGCGATTCCGGTCTACGTGATCGTCGATCGCAAGGACGAACTCCTCCACATCCTCACAAGCCCCCTCACGGACCGGTACGACAGCCACCAGGTCTACGCCGCCGGCCAGTCCGTCTCCCTCCCCGACTCCATCGGCGCCAAGGTCACCCTGGACGTGGCCGAGATCCTCAAGACGGGTCGGCCGAAGACGAACGGCTGAGCCGTGGGCCGGCTTCGGGGCTCAGGCGGGGTCGTTCTCGCGGGCTTCGATGGCGAACTCAGACGTGTCGAGCTCGAAGTCAAAGGGGGCAGGGACGTGCAGGGGCCGCCCGAAGGGCACGTTGGTGCGGGAGCGGTACCCCTTGGGGGACGGATCCCAGAAGGCGGAGATCTCCTGGACCTTCATGTCGAGCAGAAGGTACACGGGCACGACACGGCCGTAGGTGTCGAGCTTGTCCAACCAGTCGACGTCCTTGGTGGAGTCGGAGGTCAACTCGGCGACGAGGGAGAGCGCCGCGCCGTCGGCGTGCCTGCCGTCGGTGTTGAAGGCGGCTTCGTCGGCGACGTGGAGATCGGGGCCGAACCCACGTTCGGACTGAGGGAAGGTGAAGAGAAACGGTGCCACGTCGACGTCGTGCCCGTCCGGAACATGGAACTCCAGCTGGCGCCGCAGCGACTTCATCACCCTCTTGCAGCGCAGCTTCGACCACGCCGACACGACGATCTTCCCTCGGATGAGCTCGGCCTTGTAGCCGGCTGGTGTGTCCATCTCCTCGACGATCCGGAGCATGTCCCCAAAGGCTCCGGGCTGAGCAGCCTCTATGACAGTCGGACGCTCGGCCATGACGGTCACCACGCTCCTCCACTGATTACAGAGCGTGTCGCGTTCCCACGATAGCGCCGGGCACGGACAGCCGCCCGGCTCCCAGGCCCCTCGCCGACGTGGTTCAGGACTCGGCTCCGCGCCGATTGATCGCTGTCAGGTCGACCTCGATGTCGAAGGGCACGGACACCTTGAGCTGATCGTGGAAGATCCCGGTGAGGCCGTAGGACTTGGTGGCCGGGTCCAGTTCGTAGACGTAGACGACGGGGAGACCGTTGTCGTCCTGCTCGACCCGCCAGAAGTGACGTACGTCGGCTGCCGCGTACTTGCGCGGTTTGACTTCCCGGTCGCGTTCTCGGGAGTCGGCCGAGACCACTTCGACGGCGAGGACGATGTGCTCGGGCTCGTACCAGGTCTGGTCGGGACCGGTGACCGCCCCCACGGAAAACACAACGATGCCCGGCTCAGGCCGGTTCTTGGCATCCAGCCTGACCGTCATTTCTCGGTCGACATCAAGATGGTCCGGAGCCTGCGCCAGGAGCGCGTTGTCCAGCAGGCGCAGGGTGCGCGAGTGGAACGCGGTCTGCGGACTCTTGAAGACGAGACTCCCGTCGATCAACTCCGTGTGCGGCGGGAGGCCCTGAATCCGGTCTAGGTCGTCCGCGGTCCAGCCCTCGGGAGGCGGAATCGGCCAACGGTACGCCAGCTCGTCGTCCAGCCCCTCGTCGGATCCCGCGCTCATCGGTGCTCCATGGGACGGAGTCTCGCCAGTCGGTTCGGCATACCCAGGGGAAATGACAGCCGCCTCACCTCAACGAGTGATCCGGCGACACGCCCCTCACGGCAGTGCGGTGGTGGACGGGGACGGGTACGGCGGCGAGGCCGTCCGCCAATCCGCCACCTGACCGCGACCCGACCTCGCACCACAGCAGCTTGCCGCCCCGCCCGAAGAGATCGCCGCCGAGCGGATAGCCACCCCATGCCTCCGCGTAGTGGCAGACGAGGAACAGCCCACGCCCACCGTCGGCTTCCGCCGGGACGGGGCGGAGAGGGCCGGACCTCTTGTCGAAGGGCGGCGGAATGTGCGGGTTGGAATCCCAGACGCTCACCCGTAGTCGGGTATGTGACAGTCCGCGCAGTCGGAGGGTCGCGGGACCGGTGGAGTACCGATAGGCGTTGGTGACCAGCTCGGAAGCCAACAACTCGGCCGTGTCCTGCACTTGGGACATGCCGTGTCCGGCAAGGACGGCTCTGAGGGTGACGCGGGCGATTCGGGCGGCCCGTGGATCGTGCGGGAGTTGGAGCGCGTATGCCCATGTTGAGCCCTCTTCGCACTCCGACGTGGATACGGTGACCATGAACGCCTCCTGCGGTGGGGGGACTTGGTTCGCTCGAGGGCCCGGACTGGTGGTGGCAGTGCCGCGCATGTGAGGTGTGGCGCGGTGCGCTTCCGGGGTGTCGGCGGGGCCAGTTGAGCGGCTTGGTCATCACCGTAGACTGGAATCACTGAAGGTTTTGCACCGATAAGCAAAAGGTTCAGGGATTTACCTCGTGCGGGTGACCGCCCCACCAGGTGTACGGAACGGAGCGAGGACATGGCGCCACGAAGCGTCCCCACCGCACGCCGCCTGCGCATCGGCATCGAGCTACGCCGGCTGCGGGAGCGGGCCGGCATGACCGCCGCCGAGGCCGCCCGCTCCCTGGGCACCACTCAGGCACAGGTCAGCAACATCGAGGCCAACCGCTTCGGCATCAGCGCGGAACGCGTGCGCACCCTGGCCCACATCTATGGCTGCACGGACGAACCGCTCGTCGACGCCCTCGCCGACATGGCAGCCGACCGGACACGCGGCTGGTGGGAGGAGTACCGGGACACCCTGCCACCCCGCCTCCTGGATCTGGCGGAGCTGGAGCACCACGCCACCGCCTTGCGCGTCACCCAGGTCATCAACATCCCCGGCCTGCTCCAGACCCCCGAGCACGCCCGCGCGCTGTTCCGCGGGGCCGTCCCGGCCCTGCGCCCACACGAGATCGAGTACCGCATCTCCCACCGCATCAAGCGCCAGGCCGTCCTCCACCGCGAGGCGCCACCGCCGTACGTCGCGATCGTGCATGAGGCTGCTCTGCGTATGCAGTTCGGCGGCCGCGAGGTGGCCAAAGCCCAGCTGGAGCACCTTGCCGAGGTCAGCGAGCAGACAAACGTCAGCGTCCGCGTGATTCCCTTCAACGGCACCTCGTTTCCCACCACGGGGCACGCTGTCGACTACTTCCACGGTCCGGTACCGACACTCGACACCGTCGAGGTCGACACCGCCCACGGCAGTGAACTGGTCGATGCGATCGGACAGTTGGAAAAGTACCGTCTGGTCCTGGACCGCATGGAGGCCGTCGCCCTGAAACCCTCCGCCTCCCGCGACCTCATCCATCACATCGCCCAGGACATCTGAGGAACGAGACATGACCAATCAGAACTGGCAGAAGTCGTCCTACAGCGAGGAGGGCTCCGCCTGCGTCTACCTGGCCTCCACCCCCACCGGGACAATCCTCCTGCGCGAGAGCGACTCCCCAGAAACCATCCTCACCACCAATCCCCGCCAGATAGCCACACTGATAGCCACACTGAGATCCGAACACCACGTTCACTAGCCCCGCAGAACGACTCACAGCCGCTCAGCACATCCCGCACCACTCGGTGAAAGTCTGCCACCTGGGGCGCTAGAGCACCTCGGGACCTGACGCGTTACCCGGGGCGTGCAGCGCGCTTCAGCGAACCCATCTCGCTCGCATCCCCTTAAACCATTTGCCTTCACTTCGATATCGACACCCTCGGCACCGCGCGCGGCAGCCGGGAGACCACCGAGACGGCACGCTCCGGCGGCGATGAACCGCCACCCTGCGCCGCACCCGTCCACTGACGTTGCCGTCAACTACTGCCGTCACCAGCCCCAGAAGCCCCGCCAGGCACAGCCTGGCGGGGCTTCAGATTTGCGTATGCAGGTGAGCCACTGACCCCCGATGGACTCGCGGAACCGTCGCACCTGAGAGGTGGTCGTAGACCACCCAGAAACTTTATTTCCGTCCTCGTCAACCAAACTCCGAGCTTCCACATAGCACCAAGGCTCTTGCGGATTGAACTGTTCTTCGAGGCCGTCCAGGAAGATGATCGAGTTTTGCACGTAGACATCTTCCCTTTCCCGGTAAATAGGCCAGCAGAAGATGAAGTTAGCGGTCTCCGGGTCCGTGATCGAGGAGATGAGGCACGAGGTCGAATACTTACTCGCCTCAAGCTCCTTCAGGGCTCTCTCCCAACTTCGAGAGTAGTCACCCACCGTCCAGAAGCTCAGGCCCATCGGGAACGATTCCGAGAAACCCCCGACTGTAACCCTACCGGCAGCCTCGGAAGCCGACGAGACGCCACCCTCCGACGCGGGATCACCGATCACTTCGATCGCGAATCGGTTATTCCTTGAGATAGCCCCCGCCTCACCCCTCGCCAGGGCTCTCCCACGCCGCTCTGACTACGCCGTCTGAATCCGGCACCACGGCGCACCACCCAGCCAAGACCACATCCGCCAGCATGAACGACAATCCCCTGTCCGTTACTTCGGCGAGACTACCGGCCCCCCCTGGGTGGGCGCGGTAAATGAGCTGGCCAGGCGTGAGCGGGGCTTCGAACGCAGTGAAATCTTCGTCCAATAGCCCCGCGTCGAGCCGCAGGTCCGGGTTTGCGACAACGCAGAGGAGCGAGCGAGGCCGTACAGCCTGCGCCACCTCCGCTACATTTCCCGCAGTCACCCGGAACCATCGGCAGCCGTAAGCACCGTGCGCCCAGCGCTCACACAAGAGCACTAGCCCATCGGCCGCCGCTCGAACCGAGCCCCAAAACTCGTCATCCACGACGTCATCGACAAGGCTTGGCTCCTCCTCAGGATCCGGTTCCGAGGCGCGCCACTCAAGAGACAGGTTGTCGCCAGCGAGCCCGGTAAGCGAATTGGCTACCGCTGGATCCATTGAGAGATGGATCGCCCCATCCCATCCCGACTCGACGCGAAGCCGCCCCGGTGTGACGAGTCGGCAGTACGGTCCGAACCCAGCCGCCATCCGCTCAGCGAGATCTATCGCCTCCGCCGGGTTGGCCTGCATCCCGTTGCGGAGCCTCCAGTACCGGTCAGGGAGCGGTTGGCTGACCAGCAACTCACTGACCTCAAGACGGTCAGCTCCGCATTCCTCGATCACCACGTTGAGCAACCTCCGCAAATCCACCGCGTAGGCACTCCAGGCCGGCGCCTCCGCCAGGGAGGCTCGCACATGCTGGTCGCTCGGGCTGACGACAAGCTCGGCTGTCATTTGGCTAGCCACTTGAGACCCAACACCTCTCCTGTCGGGGATACATCCAGCCCATACGTTCCGTCCCGAGCCGAGTCCTTCGTCGACTGGAAAGGATTACGGAAGCTGGCACCCTTGAATACCGCCTGCTTGTTATGCCCGGTCCGATCATAGGTGATATACCGAGGTTGACCACCTCCAACCTTCTTGTTCTCCCAAATTGGGGCCCCGCCTGCAGACTTCATTTTGGTCTTCGTGTACCCCAAAAAATTCGCAACATCGTCAGACTGCGCACGCGTGAGCGAGTTGCAGTTGCTGTTGTGAACGAGTACCGGCGTCTGACCAGCGAGTACATAGTACGTGTGCAGGTCGTCAACCGTGAGGTTGTACGTGCGGGCGTGCTTGGTGAACGAGCGGTTTGCCGTGACGATGACCGTCTCGCCGTCATCCGTTCGCAGGGTCATGCCCGGCTTGAGCTTTCCGGCCGGGACCCAGTCGTGTGCGGACGGGGACCAGAACGGATGCTCGTGGGTAGCCGTGAGTTTCTCGATGCCTTCGTCGGTGGCTATGGAGAGCTCGTTGAAGTGCTTGTCATCCTCGGTGATGATGAGGCGGGTGACCTTGCGGAGGCCGGTCTCACCGGTCTCCGGGTCGGTGGCGAGGACTTCGTCTCCCGGCTTGACGTCCTCGATGTCCTTGGTCTTTCGGTCGGCCATCAAGACGTCGGTGCCGGCCAGGAAGCACTGGGTGCATGAACCCCATTTGACTTTCCCAGCCCGACTCGCGCCGAGGCGAGCCAGTATTGCCTGGAATCCCACGTTTCCGCATATGGGGCAAGTGTCAACTGCGTCAATGCTGTCGACATGCTTCCAACCGCCGTAGAACTTGCGGAGTGCGCCGCACTCGTCAATCGCGCTGGTGCCTGAGGTGCATCGCTCGCGGAAATAGAGCTCCACCATGAGCTCATAGCTGAGATCGCTGAAGTAGACCTTGTTCGTCTGGAGCTGACCGATGCTTGGAAGTTTCTTCTGGTACTCCTGGTAGATCCTTTTCGGAGGCAAGGCAGGCTTACCGTCACCGAGGTCAACGACGACGGAGAGGCCTCCGCCACCACCACCGCCACCGCTCCCGCTCCCGCTCCCGCTCCCGCTCCCGCTGTTCGGTGTGCCGCGTACCGTGCCGTCGGAGTTCAGTCCCCCGTTGGGATCGCCTTGGGTGCCGCCGTCGGGGCGGGTCCAGCCCTGGCCGTCGTTGCAGCTGGAGCACCAGAGTCCGCTCGGGTCGCTATGGGCGACGGGACTGTTGTTGCTGTAGGCGTAACCGTTCATCTGCAGCGGGTCCGCGAAGTCGATGATCGGGTCGGCCGACAGGAAGTGGCCCCTTGCCTGGTCGTACTCGCGGGCGCCGATGTGGGTCAGGCCCGTAGCCGCATCGTCGATGCCTGTGCCCAGGTAGCTGCGCTTGTTCGGCCATGCTGTCGGCTTCGTGCCGCGGATCTCGCCGTACGGCTTGAAGGCGCGGCGGGTGACCGCCTGCCCGGAGGCGATGTCCACCGACGTGTTGGCCGTGCCGAGGTGGTCAGCGAGCAGGACGCTGAGCTTGTGGCCTGTCGTCGAAGCGTTGGTCGTCGTGCGGACGACCGTCGGGGCGCCCGCTTGGGCGTACGAGCGGGACGCCTTCGTGATGCTGCCCGTCGCGTTCGTCGTCAGTTCCGTCTCGCCCAGGTACAGGGTCGAGCCGGAGGGTGAGTTCTCCAGGAGGCGGTTGCCTTCGGCGTCGTAGACGTAGGTCGTCTTCGTGCCGGCGTTGGTGATCGTCTCGAGCTTGTTCTCGGGGGTCCAGGTCAGGTCCTGGGTGGTGCCCGGCAGGTTGCGGTCCGTCGTGTTGCCGGTGGCGTCGTACTTGTACGTGCTGCCCTTGCCCGTCGGCGACGAGGTGACCGAGGTCATCGTGTGCGGCTGGTGCGGCTGGGTCGTGCCGCCGTAGGCGTAGGTGTACTTGACGTTCTTCGTCGGGTCCGCCGTGTCGTGGTCCGTCGAAGTCGCCCGGTTGCCGATCCAGTCGAAGGTGAACGACTGGCGGTAGGCGGTCCCGCCGCTGGTGACGGTGGTGGAAGCCGGGGCAGCGGCGGACAGCGTCGAGGTCAGCCCGGAGTCTGGGGTCGCGGTGTCATCCGCCTCGTCCGGGGCCTCCGCCACCGGGCCCGAGGACGTCGCATAGTCCGTGCGATAGCCCCACGCCGTGCCGTTGGCCGCCTTGCAGCCCGTGCCCTTGCCCGTCGGCGTGATGTTCGACGTCCAGGCGTGGACCAGCTCACCCATGACGTCGTACGTGAAGCACTGGGTGTCCCAGGCCGCGTCCGAGAGTTGGCGGGCGTTGGACGTGATCGTGCCGGAGGCGTCGTAGGAGTAGTAGCTGTCGGTGATGCGGTGCGGGCCTGCCGTCTCGCGGTCCGTCACCGTGCGTTGCAGTGAACCCGTGTGCGGGTCGACGAAGTTCGTCGTCCAGACGCGATAGGGCTGTGAGCCCGACGCCGTGCGGAGCACCTCGCCGTAGGGCGAGTACGTTGCGTCCGCCGTGTACCAGGTCAGGCCGGACGTCGACTCCGCCAGCCCGTCGCCGTTGTAGCGCGTGACCACCTTCTCGCTCGCCAGCCCGCCCTTCGCCGGCAGCGTGACCGACTGCGGCTTGCCCGTCGGCGTGTAGGTGTAGGCGTAGGTGTACGTGCCGGACAGGCCCGTCGTCATCGAGTTCGCCGGGATGACGACCTCGGTGCCCGTGGCGTGGTACTCGGCGTCGTAGCCGGTGACGCGGCTGACGTAGTCACCGGTCGCGGTGTGCCGGATCGAGGCTGTCGGCTTGCCCAGGACGCCGGGCGCCTCGTCGTAGGTGAACTCCTTGACGGGGCTGGCGGTTGCGGAACCCTGCCGTACGTACCGCACGCGCCCGAGCACGTCGTACTCCGTGAACGTCTCCTGCTGGCGCGCGCTCCGCACGCGGTTGGGGCGGTCGGCCTCGTCGTACCAGGTGTCGGTGGTGCCGGTGTCGGGGTCGGTGGACGAGGTCACGCGGCCACGGGCGTCGTAGTCGTAGGACCAGACGTTGCCCGCCGGGTCGGTGACCCGGTTCCGGTAGCCGCGGGCGTCGTACTCGTACTTGGTGCCGCGGCCGTACGAGCTGGTGTCGTCCTTGCTGTAGTGCTTCAGCAGCGTGACGCGGCCGAGGGCGTCGAAGTAGGTGCGGGTGCGCGGGGCCGTGGAGCCTGCCGGGTCGACGTACGTGCTCGTGTCGTTGTACGTCGTGGAGGTCGTGTACTTGGCCTTGTCGCCGTGGTAGGTGGTGGCCGCGATCTCACGCTCGAGGCCGTCGTAGCGGTGCTTGACCGAGCTGGGGATCAGCGACTTGGAACGGGGCGCGAACAGCTCGGTGCTCGGCTCGCCCTTCGCCAGATAGGCGCCGGTCTGCTCGTCCACCAGACCGTGGTCGTCGTGCTTGGTGTCCACGACGATCCGGCCGGGGCCGTGAGCCTCGGCCTGCTTCTGGACCTCGCGCTGCAGACCGTCGTAGAGGGTGATCTCGCGGGCGTAGGAGCCGTCGTCCTTGAGGGACTGAACCGTCACCGCGGCCGGGCGGTTGACGTCGGGAGTGGCCACCGCCGACTGGTAGGAGATCTGTACGGTCGGCGACTGGCCGACGGACTGGCGCGACGGCGACCAGCCCTTCACCAGGCGGCCCAGGGCGTCGTACTCGTTGCGGGTGACCCGGCCGTTGGGGTCGGCGGTCGACAGGGCCAGGCCGCGTCCGGGGTCGTAGGTCGTGGTGGTGGTGTGGCCCTTGGCGTTGATCGACTTGGTCTGGGTGACCGGGCCGCCCGTGTCAGCCGGGGTGTACTGGGTTTCCGTGGTGCCCGCCCCGGGAGCCGTGACGGTGCGCACCCGGCCCAGCGGGTCGTAGGTCGTTTTGACGACGGAGGAATACGCGGTGCCGGCCCCGTCGATCCCGGCCATCGACGTGACCAGGCCCCTGGTGGGCGTGGCGCCGTAGGCCAGGTTGTCGTAGGTGTTCTGTACGGCCGTCTTCAGCTGGGTGGCGGGGGCGGCGTCGGCCTGGGTGGCACAGGTGGTTGCGGTGGTGCGCTGTTCCTTGGGCAGGCCGATCAGCCACTGCGACGTGTTGTGCACGTACGACGTGGTGGTGCACGTCTGGTCGGAGAGGACCTCGGAGCTGCCGCTGGGCTTGACGACGGCCGTCTCCACCTGGAGGGGCAGGCCGTAGGTGTCGTCGACCGTGGTGAGGGTGCGCACGCCCTGCCAGGTGGAGTCCGCCGTCTGGATCTCGTCCGTCCGCTTCACGCCGACGCGGTGGGCGAGCAGCGGCTCGCCGGCCGTCCCGTCCTCGTTCTCCCGGGCGCGGGAGGCGGTCTGCTTGGAGTACGGGAAGGTCAGGTTGCGCTTCTGGACCTTGCCGTCGGAGTTCACGTAGGTGATGACCTCCGCCGTCATGCCCGCGAACTGCGGTGCGTCGTCCGCGAGGAGGGTGTAGTCGCCGGTGGAGTCCTTGACCTCGCCACCCGTGCCCTGGAAGTAGCGTGTGACGGTGTACGTCTGGGAGTTGACCTCGCTCTTCGCGGAGCTGGTCTTGCTGCCCTTGCGGACGGAGACCTGCCGGTAGCCCTTCCAGTCGCTGTAGGTGCGCAGTGCCGGACGCGTGAACTCGTCGTCGCTCTTGGCCCAGGCGGAGCCCGTGTACCTGTACGTGGTGGTGACCGGCTTGCCGTGTGAGGTGACCTTGTCCCTCTCGGTGACCGAGTCGACGACGTACTTGTTGAACCAGGCCTTGGCGGGTGTCTTCTCGTCGCCGTCGGGGGACCAGCGCAACGGGTAGCAGGTGCCGTTGCTGCGGCCCTTGTCCGCGGACGGCTCGCTCGCGCAGCCGCCGGTGTACTCGACCTCGATGTCGCCGCCGTACTCGGTGGAGACGGTGCCGATGCGGGGGCGGGTGAAGGCGGGGCGCTGGTCGTTCTTGCCGGTGAGGACCAGGTTGGGGAGTTGACGGTCCTTGAGCCGGGTGTGCAGCGGTGAGGTGGAGCCGACGGTGTACGCGGAGAAGCTGACGCCGTCCTTGGACTGGACGGTGCCGGTGCTGTCACCGGGTGCGTAGCCGGTGCGGGTGATGGAGTTCAGCCACAGGCCGGGCGCGGTGTCGTACCAGTCCTCCGGGAAGGACTGGTGGAGCGTGTACCTGTCGACCGGGTCCAGGCCGGACTGGCCGGCGCGTGCCGCCTTGGTGGTCACCGTGTCCAGGCGCATCTGCGTCCAGAACGACGGGAAGGCCGGGCAGAGCTTGGAGGTGGACTTGCAGTTGAGGTTGCCGGGGGTGTCCCACCAGGGCCGGTAGGCGCCCGGGTCGTCCGTCTTGGCGAAGTTGGCGGGGTCGCAGGCGGTCGCGGACTTCAGGCAGCGCTGCTCGACGCCGAACTCGACCTTCGCGGACGGCTTGGTGAGGTCGCTGCGCATGCCGTACTCGATGACGGTCGGGTAGGCGGCGCGGTCGTACTGCTCGGGCGTCTTGAACTTCTTGCGGACGGCGTAGTAGTTCGACTCCTGCTTCCAGGTGACGACCATCGTGTTGCCGTGGACGTCGACGACCCTGTCCAGACCCCAGCGCCAGCCCTGCTGCTTTCCGGTGCCGCAGCGGGAGTCGGCGAAGGCGGTGGCGCGACACGGCTCGCCCGGGTGGTTGCCGAACACCGGCACCGTGGAGACGGAGTCGGTGTCCGCGTGCCCGCCGCCGACCTGGTTCTGGCCGAAGAAGAACCTGGTGCCGTCGGGGGTCCTGACGATCCAGTACTCGCCGTTGTTGTCGTCGTTGGTGGCGCCGACCCTGTGCTCGACGCGGGTCCCGTCGTCCAGCTTGGGACGGTAGATCTCCGTGTCGGTCTCGGGGTCGCTGTCGGAGGCGGCGGCGCGGACCAGTTCGGTGGTCTTCCCGTTGAGGGACATCACCGCGTTGTACGACACCCAGCACAGGTCGGACGTCTTGTCCTTCTTCGCCGTGTTGTTGGGCGTGCCGGAGTCGAGCGTCTTGGTGTCGTCCTTGCAGGTGCGGTAGCGGCGCTCGATGTAGCCGGGGTCGTAGGTCCAGCCCTCGCCGATCCAGGAGGCCTGGGGCGAGGAGACGGCCGTACGGCCGTCCACGGTCTGCGAGCTGTACTCGAAGGAGACCTTGGGAGCGGGGCCGGCCGGCGCGGAGGGCACGTTCAGCGGGTACGACCAGGTGAAGGCACCTGACGAACCGCCCGCCTCCCACTTGCCGTCGGAGGTGAGCGGGGTCGCCTTGAAGGCGCCGCCCTTGCCGGCTCCGGAGTCGACGGTGCCGAGGACGGCAGTGTCGCCGGTGGCGGTCACGGGGGTCACGGAGGTCGAGCCGCCGTAGGCCGCCTGGGACACGCCGGAGGACGAAGAGGACGAGGAAGAGGGTGCCGAGGCCGGCGTGACCGTGCCGTCGGCGGCCGGGTCGACGGTGGCGATGAGGGACTTCGTCGCCTCGTCGTTGGTGGTCTCCAGCTCCTCGTACGTCTGGCACGCCTCGTCGTCCGGCGTGGTCAGGTAGCACTCGGGGAACTGCACGAAGCGCAGCCGGGAGGCCCAGTCGGCGCCGTAGAGGCTCTCGAACTTCGTGTAGTCGAGCTTCACGGAGACGGGGACCGCGCCGGTGGCCGGGGCCTGCACCTTGAGGACGGCACCGTCGACTCCCTGGCTGACGGCGGAGGCGCGGTCCGGGATGGTGACCTGCCAGGTCCCGGTGGGCACCGGTTGGCCGGGGGCCTGGCCGAGGCTGACGGGGAGGGTTCCCACGGGGCTCAGGGCGACCTGCTGGGCCGAGGCCGAGGCGGAGGAGCGCAGGGCCGTCGGTGTCGTGGCCGGTGCGCCGAAGGTCACCGAGCCCGCCAGGTTGGACGGCGGGGAGATCGTGTTGGTCGGTGCCGCCAGCAGGTCCTTGGGTATGTCGCCCTTCAGGGTCTCAAGGTGACGGGAGAACGGCGCACCCTCGACGGGCACTTCGCTCTCCAGCTGTTCCAACTGGACCGGCTCCCGGCCGCTCTCGTCGTACGACGGGTTGGGATCGGGCGGCAGCGCGAGCGACTGCGTGGGCAGCAGAGCCACCAGCAGGGCGGCTGCCACGGTCGGTATGGCAATGCGTGCGGACACGACGAGGTTCCCCCGGACCACTCGAAGCGGGACCGGTGACGGACCACGCGCGATGAGTAACAGACAGTGCAGATTCTGTGGTCATGTTGTGAACGAATGCCATACGTAAAGTGTTCATGTGAACACGATCACAGTGCGTAACGGATCATCACTCCGCATTAACACTTCTTACGAAGAACTTACTTTCAAGTGGTCAAACCCACCCGTCAGTTGCTCTTTCTGACGGTGAATCACCTGATTTCCGACCGAGGCCCCCTCCGGTCGCCCACTCGGGCCGAGCGGTCACCACCGTTCTTTCACAGGGTGACGACAACATCTCCATGAGTCATCATCAGCTGCCCGGTGGGATCCGCCGGTAGCTCTCTGAGGGAAGGGGAACCCGCCCGATGACGCGCAACTGGCGCCGTAGACCCGGCCGTCGGGCCACCGCGGCGCTGCTCGCGAGCGCCATCGCCGCGACCGGCATCGCCTACGCCGGATTCGAACTGTCCGGCGACGCACCGCACGACACGGCCCGTGACGACCACCGGACGAAGACGGTCAGCGAGTCCAGCGCCCTCACCCAGGCCGCCCGCACGCGCCGGAGCGTCGAGGTCACAGCGGCGCGCACCGCGTCCTCGACCACGTGGGCACGGCCGGACGGCCTGATGACGAAGCGGCTGTACTCCTCCCCGATCAGGGCCAGGGTGGACGGCGAGTGGCGGAAGATCGACCCGAGCCTGCACCGCACCGAGGAGGGCTGGGAGCCCAAGGCCACCAACACCCGAATGGTGTTCTCCGCCGGGGCCGAAGGCCGGAGCGAGCAGCGCTCCTCCCGCTCGGCCGTGCGGCGCGTCTCCCTCGTCGGGACGGTCGCCGCCGACACGGGGACACCGCTGGCCACGCTGTACGTGGGCGGCGGTGACTACGCGATCCAGCTGACCTGGCCGGGCGCCGTGCCCACGCCCGTCGTCGACGGCAACCGGATCCTGTACCCGGAGATCATCCCCGGCGGCGACCTGGTGCTCACCGCGGATGACGACGGTTTCGGCCAGGTCTTCGTCGTGAAGAACCGTCAGGCGGCCGCGGACCCGCGCGTACAGCAGCTCACCTACGGTCTGCACTCGGCCGACCTGACGTTTCGGCTCGATCCGCTCACCGGCATGGTCAGCGCCGAGAGCGCGGACGGCGACGAGGTCGCGGTGTCCCCCACTCCGCTGATGTGGGACAGCAGCGGCACCCCGGCCGTCACCGACGGCAAGGTCGGCGCCACCGCCCAGCCGACTGAGCCGGAGTCCCCGAATGCGACGGACTCCACGAGCGAGTCGCCCTCGGACACCGCGAGCCCCTCCGAGGAGGCGGTCGAGTCCGACGAGCAGAGCGACACCGACATCGAGGTGCTGCCCTCGGCGACGGACGAACCGGGGCCCGCGGTGTCGGAATCCCCGCTGCCCTCAGCTCCGGCGGAGGCGGCACCCGCCCCCTCGCAGACCGGTTCATCCGCCACCCTGAGCCTGCCCTCGCTGGACGGCCCGTCCCCCGACTCACGCGGCGAACTGGTCGAGGCGGACCTGGCCTCGGGCACGTGGACCCTCACCCCCAACCAGGAGTTTCTGGACGACCCGGCCACCACCTACCCGGTCTTCATCGACCCGTCGATCAAGAAGCACACCCAGAACTGGACCACCGCCTACAACCGCCACCCCAACGCCACCTTCTACAACGGCAAGGGCTTCAACAAGGGCGGCACCCACGAGGCCCGCGTCGGCTTCGAATCCGACACCTGGGGGACGTCGCGGTCGTACTTCAACATCTCCTTCGACAAGGGCCTCAGGGGCGCCAAGATCACCAGCGCCAAGCTGCGGATGCTGGAGACCTACTCCTGGTCGTGCCAGTCCCGCTCGATGAGCGTGCACCTCACCGGCGGGATCGACGCGCACACCAACTGGAAGAACGCGCCCAAGCTGCACGACGGCAACAAGCTCGCCACCAAGAGCTTCGCGCACGGCTACAAGTCCGGCTGCCGGGACGCCTTCGAGACCTTCGACGTGAAGAAGGGCGCCCAGAAGGCCGCCGACAAGGGTCAGACCATGATCACCTTCGGGGCGCGCGCCCGGGACGAGCACGCCCAGTACGCGTGGAAGAAGTTCCAGGCCGACGGTGACTACGCCCCGACGCTGGAGCTCGTCTACAACCGCAAGCCCACCATCACCTCCAACTCCCTCGACCTCGGCCCGGACGGCAAGTGCACCACCGCCAAGCCGTACGTCCGCATGGGCTCCGGCGACCTGACCTTCACGGCCAAGGGCAGCGACAAGGACAAGAACCTCGACTACTTCGACTTCGACCTTTGGCAGACCGGCCAGTGGGACACCACCGGCGACCTGCTGAAGTCGACCGGCAAGGTGTCCGCGGGCGGCGACACCGACACAGCACTACGGACCACTCAAGGGTTCTCCACCAGCCGCCTCACGAGCGGCGCCACGTACTCATGGCGTGTCCGGGCCGTAGACGACGCGGGCAGCACCTCCGACTGGTATCCCAAGACGCCCTGCCGGTTCGTGCTGGACACCACCGCTCCCCGGCCGCCGAAGGTGTCCTCCACGGACTACCCCAACGCCGACGGCAGCGAGAACGGCTTCGGCAACGACGGGGAGGACGCCAACTGGTCCACCAAGAAGTTCGGCACGCCCGGGTCGTTCACGGTGCGCGCCCTGAACACCGACGTCGTGCGCTACGAGTACGGCTTCAACTCGGCCAGCTACACCGGCAGTCTCACCCGCACCAACGGGACGGCCGCCACCGTCAGTGCCGTCATCGCGGGCGCCAAGCCGCCGACGGCCGGCCCGAACGTGCTCTACGTCCGTGCCGTCGACGGCGCGGGCAACATCTCCGAGCCCACGAGGTACTTCTTCTACGTCTCCCCGCGCGACCAGGCCGACACCCCCGGCGACTTCACCGGCGACAAGCTGCCCGACATGATGGTCGTCACCGAGGGCGGCAACCTCGCCCTCTACCCGTCGCAGGCCACCCCGTCCGACCCCAACACCGGCTCCGGCGACCTCGACTACTCCATGTCCGGTGCCTACCGGGCCAACCCGGACAAGGACCCCAACGGCGACGACCTGCCGCCGTACGTGGCCGCACCCAACGGGCACTTCAAGGGCGCGCTGATCACGCACAACGGTGACATCTACGGCGGCGACGGCCTCCAGGACCTCGTGGTCCGGGTCGGAGGCAGGCTCTGGGTGTACCCCGGCGACGGCTACGGCGCGGTCGACATCGACAAGCGCCGGGAGATCCTGCTGCCGGCGGGTGCTCCGAGCCCTTCCGCCCTCACCCGGATCGTGGCCGCGGGCGACATCACCGGCGACGGCCGCACCGACTTCCTCGCGACCGTCGGCGACGAGTTGTGGGCGTTCACCGGGTATCACGGGGCGACGGTCGAACAGGCGATCCGTCTCTCCGGCTCCGCCTGGACCGACCGTGACCTGGTCACCGTCATGGACGTCAGCGGCGACGGCGTCGCCGACATGGTCTATCGCAGCGACACTTCCGCGCGCTTGCTGCTGCGCAGGGGCATCGCCGCGAGCAGCGGAGGAACCGACCTGAACTCCCTGGCGGCGGCCGCGAACTCCGCCGACGGCGAGGACAGCGTGTACGGCTCCTCCGGCTGGTCGGCCACCAGCGTCCCGCTCATCATGGGCACGCCTGACGTCAACGGCGACTCCGTCCCCGACGTGTGGACCGTGCGCTCGGACGGGTCCGTGCGGTTCTACGCCGGCGGCAAGACCGTTCTGCCCGGCGGAGGCACGGAGGTCGTCGCGGCGGCGAGTTCCTGGGCGACGCGCATCGCGATCGGATAGCTGGAGGGCTTCCCGCCGAGGGCCGCTGGACCCCGTCCGGCGGCCCTCGGCCTGTGTCTGCCCGGCATCGCCGTCTCACCCACCTGATCTGATGGCATGTCAGGTCAGGTCAGGGGTCGTACGAGCCGGGGAGGCCATCTGGGTGGCCCGCATGCTCGCTGTACGAGTAAGGCCCCGCTCCCCGATTATCCGGGGAGCGGGGCCTCGGCCGTTCGCTCAAAACGCTCGCTCAGAACGCTCGCTCAGAACTCTCCGCGTTCGAGGATCAGGTCGTGCTCCCCCTCGATCTCCTGGTCCGCCGTCAGGTGGAGGTGGGCGCCGTCGGTGACGCCGTCCTGGGCGAGGGTCAGGAGGTGGCGGGCGAGGGAGACCAGGCCGGCGGGGTTCGCCTTGATGGCGACCTCCGTCGCGCTGACCTTCAGCTCGATCTCGAAACCGTCCTCCCA
This sequence comes from Streptomyces sp. NPDC002888, assembly GCF_042888465.1. NCBI lineage: Bacteria > Bacillati > Actinomycetota > Actinomycetes > Kitasatosporales > Streptomycetaceae > Streptomyces > Streptomyces sp. NPDC002888. The sequence goes on from NZ_JBIAPU010000003.1 coordinate 288,645, forward strand.
GGCGAAGCGGAGGGCCTCGCCGGGGCGGTGGTCGGGGACATCGATCGTGCGATCCATCAGTTCATCGTTTCTATTCGAGGTAGATGTGGCGGTTCTCGACGATCATCATCTTGCCGGGCTTCCTCGGGTTCGGTACCAGCCGCTCGAAGTTCATGTGCGGTCCGCCGCCGTGCTGGCCGGTGATGTCCGTCTCTCCCATGCGGGCGACACGGGTTCCGTCCGCGGAGACGTACCGTCCGCTGCCGGCCACCGGCTCGGTGTAGCCCGGGCCGAGCCACCGCTCCGCCGCGTCGAGGACCTCATCGGTCGGCATCCGCGTGTTGTTCACGGGGTGGCCGTCCTCGTCGACCTTGCGGTACGAGGTCCACGGGTCACAGGGCGTGGAGTTGTGGACCAGCACCGGGGTCGAGCCGGCCAGCACGTAGTACGTGTGCAGGTCGTCGACCGTCAGGTTGTACGTCCGGGTGTGCCCGGTGAACGGGCGGTTGCCCGTCACGACGACGGTGTCGCCCTTGTCGGTGCGCAGGCTCATGCCCGGCTTGAGGTCCCTCGCGGCCACCCAGTTCTTCGCGGACGGCGACCAGAACGGGTGCTCGTGCGTGGCGGTGAGCTTCTCGATGCCGTCCCGTGTGGCGATGGACAGCTCGTTGAAGTACTTGTCGCCGTCCGTGCGGATGAGGCGGGTGACCTTCCGGGCGGCCGTCTTTCCGGTCTCCGGGTCGGTCGCCAGGACCTGGTCGCCGAGTTCGACGTCCTCGATGTCCTTGGTGGAGCCGTCGGCCATGAGCACGTCGGTGCCGGCCAGGAAGCAGTTGTTGCACCTGGGGGTCTTCCCGGCGTCGGTGGCCGCGTCGACGACGTCGTCCGCCTTCTTGGCCTTGCCCAGCTTCAGGAGCTTGAAGACCTTGCCCCACGGCAGGTCCGCGGCCATGGGCCCGCAGTTGCCCCAGGACACGTCGTCCTTGCACTGACCGGCCTGCTCGGTGTCGAAGACGAAGAAGTTGAACAGGTCCTTGGCCTGCTGCTTCCTCCGGTTCTCGCCGAGCGGGGCGATGCCGTTGTAGATGCCGTACTTGCCGACCGAGACGTACGTCTTGGCCTTCAGGCGCCCGGCGGTGTGGGTGTAGGTGAACAGCGTGGAGCCGTCGGAGCGGGACGTCATGTCCTGCTGCACCATGTGCTGGACCCAGTGGCCCTTGCTGTCCTGGGTGAACCACTCCCTGGTGCCGGGCGGGCAGCCGCCGCCCCCCTCGCACACGCCGACGGGACGCAGGCCGTCCGGGTCGGAGGTCGAGATCGGGCTGTTGCGGGAGTACGCGTAGCCGTTGATCTGGAGCGGGTCGGCGAAATCGATGACCGGGTCCGCGGAGAGGAAGCGGCCGGAGGTCTGGTCGTACTCGCGGGCGCCGATGTGGGTGAGGCCGGTGGCCGCGTCGTCGATGCCGGTGCCCAGGTAGCCGCGCTTGTTGGGCCAGCTCGCCGGCTTGGTGCCGCGGTTCTCGCCGTACGGCTTGAAGGCGCGGCGGGTGACGGCTTGGCCGGAGGCGATGTCCACCGAGGTGTCGGAGGTGCCGAGGTGGTCGGCGAGCAGGACGCCGAGCTTGTGGCCGGTCGTCGCCCCGTTGGTGGTGGTGCGGACGACGGTGGGCGCGCCGGCCTGGGCGTAGGACCTGGACGCGCGGGTGATGGTGCCCGCCGTGTCCGTGGTCAGCTCCGTGTCACCCAGGTACAGGGTGGATCCGGAGGGGGAGTTCTCCAGGATGCGGTTGCCGTCGGCGTCGTAGACGTAGGTCGTCTTCTTGCCGTCGTCGGTGATCGACTCCAGCTTGTTCTCGGAGGACCAGACGAGGTCCTGCGTGGTGGTGGACAGGTCGCGGACGGTGGTGTTGCCCGTCGCGTCGTAGGTGTAGGCGCTGCCCTTGCCGGAAGGGGTGGAGGTGATCCACGTCATCGTGTGCGGCTGCGTCGAGTTCTTGCCGTAGCCGTAGGAGTACGTGACGTTCTTCGTCGCGTCCGCCGTGTCGTGGTCCGTCGAAGTCGCCCGGTTGCCGATCCAGTCGAAGGTGAACGACTGGCGGTAGGCGGCGGTGCCGGTGGCGACGGTGGTGGCGTCCGGGGCGGCGGCCGCGAGCGTCGACGTCAGCACCGAGTCGGGGCTCAGGGCGTCCGTGCCCTCGTCGGGGGCGTCGGCGACCGGGCCGGAGGAGGGCGCGTAGTCGGTGCGGTGGCCCCACGCCGTGCCGTTGGCCGTCTTGCAGCCGGTGCCGGTGCCGGTCGGGGTGATCTTCGACGTCCAGGCGTGCACCAGCTCGCCCATGACGTCGTAGGTGAAGCACTGGGTGTCCCAGGCCGCGTCCGACAGCTGGCGGGCGTTGGAGGTGATGGTGCCGGAGGCGTCGTAGGAGTAGTAGCCGTCGGTGATGCGGTGCGGGCCCGAGGTCTCGCGGTCGGTCACCGTGCGCTGGAGGCGGCCGGTGTGCGGGTCGACGAAGTTCGTCGTCCACACCCGGTAGGGCTGTGAGCCGGAGACCGTGCGCAGCACCTCGCCGTAGGGCGAGTAGGTGGCGTCGGCCGTGTACCAGGTGAGACCGGAGGTCGACTCGGCGAGGCCGTCACGGTTGTAGCGGGTGACGACCTTCTCGCTCTTCAGGCCGCCCTTCGCGGGCAGGGTGACGGACTGGGGCTTGCCGGTGGGCGTGTAGGTGTAGGCGTAGGCGTACGTGCCGGACAGGCCGGTGGTCAGGGAGTTGGCCGGGACGACCGTCTCGCTGCCGGTGACGCGGTATTCGGAGTCGTAGCCGGTGACGCGGTTGACGTAGTCGCCGCCGTCGGTGTGGCGGATCGCGGCGGTCTGCTTGCCGAGCCCGCCGGGCGACTCGTCGTAGGTGTACTCCTTGGCCGGGGTCGCCGTGGCGGAGCCCCGCCGCACGTACCGCGCCCGGCCCAGCACGTCGTACTCGGTGAACGTCTCCTGCTGTCGCGCGTTCTTCACTCGGTTCGCGCGGTCGGCGGCGTCGTACCAGGTGTCCGTGGTGCCGGTGTCGGGGTCGGTGGCGGACGTGACCCGGCCGCGGGCGTCGTACACGTAGGACCAGACGTTGCCCGCCGGGTCGGTGACCTTGCTGCGCAGGCCGCGGGCGTCGTAGTCGTACGTCGTGGTGCGGCCGTTGGTGGAGTCGGAGTCGCCCTTGCTGTAGTGCTTGATCGAGGTGACCCGGCCGAGGGCGTCGTAGTAGGTCCGGGTGCGCGGGGTCGTGGAGCCCACCGGGTCCACGTAGGTGCTGGTGTCGCTGTAGCTGGTGTAGGTGGCGTGCTTGTAGTCGCCGCCGTGGTAGGTCGAGGCGCGGACCTCGCGCTCGAGGCCGTCGTAGCGGTGCTTGACGTAGCTGGGGATCAGCGTCTTGGACCGGGGCGCGAACAGCTCGGTGCTCGGCTCGCCCTTGGCCAGGTAGGAGGCGGTCTTCTCGTCGACCAGGCCGTGGTCGTTGTAGGAGGTGTCCACGACGATCCGGCCGGGGCCGTGGGCCTCGGTCTGCTTCTGGACCTCGCGCTGGAGACCGTCGTAGAGGGTGATGTCGCGGGCGTAGGTGCCGTCGTCCTTGAGCCTCTGGACGGTGACCGCGGCCGGGCGGTTCTGGTCGGGGGTGGCCACCGCCATCTGGTAGGTGATCTGCACGGACGGCGACTGGCCGACGGACTGACGCGAGGGCGACCAGCCCTTCACCAGCCGGCCGAGGGCGTCGTACTCGTTGCGGGTGACGCGGCCGTTGGGGTCGGTGAGCGTCAGGGCCAGGCCGCGTCCGGGGTCGTAGGTCGTGGTGGTGGTGTGGCCCTTGGCGTTGATCGACTTGACCTCGGTGACGGGGCCGCCCGCGTCGGCGGGGGTGTACTGGGTCTCCGTGGTGCCGGTGCCGGGGGCCGTGACGGTGCGCACCCGGCCGAGCGGGTCGTACACCGTCTTCACCAGGAACGACTGCGCCGTGCCGGCCCCGTCGTTCTCGGCCTTGGAGGTGACCAGGCCCTTGGTGGGCGCGTCGCCGTAGGTGAGGTTGTCGTAGGTGTTCTGCTCGATCGACTTGACCCGGGTGGCCGGGTCGGCCGCGGCCTGGGTGGCGCAGCTGGTGCCGGTGACGCGCTGCTCCTTGGCCAGGCCGATCAGCCAGGCCGAGGTGTTGTGCACGTACGACGTGGTGGTGCAGGTCTGGTCGGAGAGGGTCTCGGAGCTGCCGTTGGGCTTGACGACGGCCGTCTCCACCTGGAGGGGCAGGCCGTAGGTGTCGTCGACCGTGGTGGTCCTGCGCACGGCACGCCAGGTCGGGTCCGCCGTCTGGATCTCGTCGGTGCGCTTGACGCCGACGCGGTGGGCGAGCAGCGGCTCGCCGGCCGTCCCGTCCTCGTTCTCCCGGGCGCGGGAGGCGGTCTGCTTGGAGTAGGGGAAGGTCAGGGCGCGCTTTTGGACCTTGCCGTCGGAGTTCAGGTAGGTGATGACCTCGGCGGTCATGCCCCCGAACTGCGGTGCGTCGTCGGCGAGGAGGGTGTGGGCGCCGGTGGAGTCCTTGACCTCGCCGCCGACGCCCTGGAAGTAGCGCGTGACGGTGTACGACTGGGCGTTGACGTCGCCCTGTTCCGAGACGGTCTTGCCGCCCTTGCGGACGGAGACCTGCCGGTAGCCCTTCCAGTCGCTGTAGGTGCGCAGTGCCGGGCGGGTGAACTCGTCGTCGCTCTTGGCCCAGGCGGAACCGGAGTACTTGTACGTGGTGACGACGGGCTTGCCGTGCGAGGTGACCTTGTCGGTCTCGGTGACGGAGGAGACGACGTACTTGTTGAACCAGGACTTCGCGGGTGTCTTCTCGTCGCCGTCGGGGGACCAGCGCACCGGGTAGCAGGTGCCGTTGCTGCGGCCCTTGTCCTCGGACGGCTCGCTCGCGCAGCCGCCGGTGTACTCGACCTCGATGTCGCCGCCGTACTCGGTGGAGACGGTGCCGATGCGGGGGCGGGTGAAGCCGGGGCGCTGGTCGCTCTTGCCGGTGAGGACCAGGTTGGGCAGCTGGCGGTCCTTCAGCCGGGTGTGCAGCGGCGAGGTGGAGCCGACGGTGTACGCGGAGAAGCTGACGCCGTCCTTGGACTGCTGGGTGCCGGTGCTGTCACCGGGTGCGTAGCCGGTGCGGGTGATGGAGTTCAGCCACAGGCCGGGCGCGGTGTCGTACCAGTCCTCCGGGAAGGACTGGTGGAGCGTGTACCTGTCGACGGATCCCAGGCCGGTCTGTCCCGCCCGCGCCGCCTTGGTGGTCACCGTGTCCAGGCGCATCTGCGTCCAGAACGACGGGAAGGCCGGGCAGAGCTTGGAGGTGGACTTGCAGTTGAGGTTGCCGGGGGTGTCCCACCAGGGCCGGTAGGCGCCCGGGTCGTCCGTCTTGGCGAAGTTGGCCGAGTCGCAGGCGGTCGCGGACTTCAGGCAGCGCTGCTCGACGCCGAACTCGACCTTCGCGGACGGCTTGGTGAGGTCGCTGCGCATGCCGTACTCGATGACGGTCGGGTAGGCGGCGCGGTCGTACTGCTCGGGCGTCTTGAACTTCTTGCGGACGGCGTAGTAGTTCGACTCCTGCTTCCAGGTGACGACCATCATGTTGCCGTGGATGTCGACGACCTTGTCCAGGCCCCAGCGCCAGGCCTGCTGCTTGCCGGCGCCGCAGCGGGAGTCGGTGAAGGCGTCGGCGTGGCAGGGCTCCTTCGGGTGGTTGCCGAATACGGGCACGGTGGAGACGGAGTTGGTGTCGGCGTGGCCACCGCCGACCTGGTTCTGGCCGTAGTAGTACTTCGTGCCGTCCCGGGTCGTGACGACCCAGTACTCACCGTTGTTGTCGTCGTTGGTGGCGCCGACCTTGTGCTCGACGCGTGTGCCGTCGTCCTGCATCAGGCGGTAGGTCTCGGTGTCCGACTCGGGGTCGCTGCCCGAGGCGGCGGCGCGGACCAGCTCGGTGGTCTTCCCGTTGAGGGACATCACCGCGTTGTACGACACCCAGCACAGGTCGGACGTCTTGTCCTTCTTCGCCGTGTTGTTGGGCGTGCCGGAGTCGAGCGTCTTGCGGTCGTCCTTGCAGGTGCGGTAGCGGCGCTCGATGTAGCCGGCGTCGTAGGTCCAGCCCTCGCCGAGCCAGGACGCCTGGGGCGAGGAGACCGCGGTGCGGCCGTCCACGGTCTGCGAGTTGTACTCGAAGGAGACCTTGGGGGCGGGGCCCGCGGGCGCCGGCGGGATGGTCAGCGGGTAGGACCAGGTGAACGCGCCCGACGATCCGGCCACCTCCCACTTGCCGTCGGAGGCGAGCGGGGTCGCCTTGAAGGTGCCGCCGTTGCCGGTGCCGGAGTCGACGGCGCCGACGACGGCGGTGTCGCCGGTGGCGGCGACCGGGGTCGCGGAGGTCGAGTCACGGTAGGCGGCCTGGAACGCACCGGAGCCGGTGGACGAGGCGGCCGACGGTGCCGAGGCGGGCGTGACCGTGCCGTCGGCGGCCGGGTCGACGGTGGCGGTGAGGGAGTTGGACGCCGTGTCGTTGGTGGTCTCCAGCTCCTCGTACGTCTGGCACGCCTCGTCGTCCGGCGTGGTCAGGTAGCACTCGGGGAACTGCACGAAGCGCAGCCGGGAGGCCCAGTCGGCACCATAGAGGCTCTCGAACTTCGTGTAGTCGAGCTTCACGGAGACGGGGACCGCGCCGGTGGCCGGGGCCTGCACCTTGAGGACGGCGCCGTCGACTCCCTGGCTGACGGCGGAGGTGCGGTCCGGGATGGTGACCTGCCAGGTCCCGGTGGGCACCGGCTGGTCGGGGGCCTGGCCGAGGCTGACGGGGAGGGTTCCCACGGGGCTCAGGGCGACCTGCTGGGCCGAGGCCGAGGCGGAGGAGCGCAGGGCCGTCGGTGTCGTGGCCGGTGCGCCGAAGGTCACCGAGCCCGCCAGGTTGGACGGCGGGGTCGTGGTGTTGGTCGGTGCCGCGAGCAGGTCGTCGGGTATCGCGCCCTTGAGGGTGTCGAGGTGACGGGAGAACACCTTGCCCTCGACGGGCACCTCGTTCTCCAGCTGCTCCAGCGGAACCGTTTCCCGGCCGCTCTCGTCGTACGACGGGTTGGGATCGGGCGGCAGCGCCAGCGACTGGGTGGGCAACAGCCCCACCAGCAGGGCGGCTGCCACGGTCGGTATGGCGGTGCGTGCCACGCTGCGGCGGGCATGCGGAAGGCGGCGGCCGAACACGAAGAGGTTCCCCCGGAACACTCGAAGCGGGGCCGGTGACGGACCACGCGCGATGACTTTCAGACAGCGCAGATTCTGTGGTCACTTTGTGAACGAACGCCAGCGCGATCGTGTTCATGTGAACACGATCACAGTCCGTAACGGTTCATCACGCCGCATTCGCACTTCTTACTGAAAACTTACCTCCAAGGGGCCAAAACCGGCCAGCGACTGCCCCTTCTGACGGAAAATCAGCCGCTTTCGAACCGGTATCACCGGCCGGTCGCCCTCCGTGGCGCACACGCCTCCGTGGCGCCCCGCGCGATGGCCGCGGATCTTCACAGGGTGACGACAGCACCTTCATGAGTCATCATCAGCCGTCCGGTGGGGGCATGTCCGGTGGGGGCACTGCGTACGGTCCGCCGGCTCTCAGGGGGAAGGGGAACCCGCCCGATGACGCGCAACTGGCGTCGCAGACCCGGCCGTCGGGCCACCGCGGCACTGCTCGCGAGCGCCATCGCCGCGACCGGCATCGCCTACGCCGGATTCGAACTGTCCGGCGACGCACCGCACGACAAGGCCGGCGGCGACCGCCGGACCAAAACAGTCGGCGAGTCCACCGCCCTCACGCAGGCCGCCCGCACGGGCCGGAGCGTCGAGGTCACGACGGCGCGCACCGCGTCCTCGACCACGTGGGCACGGCCGGACGGCCTGATGACGAAGCGGCTGTACTCCTCCCCGGTCCGGGCCAAGGTGGACGGCGAGTGGCGGAAGATCGACCCGAGCCTGCACCGCACCGAGGAGGGCTGGGAGCCCAAGGCCACCAACACCCGGATGGTGTTCTCCGCCGGGGCCGAAGGCCGCGGCGAGCAGCGCTCCTCCCGCTCGGCCGTGCGGCGCGTCTCCCTCGTGAAGACCGCCGCCACCGCCGACACCGGAACACCGCTGGTCACGCTGTACGTGGGCGGCGGTGACTACGCGATCCAGCTGACCTGGCCTGGAGCCGTGCCCACGCCCGTCGTCGACGGCAACCGGATCCTGTACCCGGAGATCTTCCCCGGCGGTGACCTGGTGCTGGTCGCCGACGACGACGGGTTCGGCCAGGTCGTCGTGGTGAAGAACCGTCAGGCGGCCGCCGATCCGCACGTACAGCAGCTCGCCTACGGCCTGCACTCGGCCGACCTGACCTTCCGGCTCGACCCGGTCAGCGGCGTGGTCAGCGCCGAGAGCGCCTACGGCGACGAGGTCGCTGTCTCCCCCACTCCGCTGATGTGGGACAGCAGCGGAGCCCCGGCCGTCACCGACGGCACCGTCGGCGCGACCGCCCAGCCGACCACGTCCGAGTCCCCGGACCCGACGGACTCCACGAGCGAGTCGCCCTCGGACACCGCGAGCCCCTCCGAGGAGGCGGTCGAGTCCGACGAGCAGAGCGACACCGACATCGAGGTGCTGCCGTCGGCGAGCGACGGACCCGAGCCGACGGTGGCGGAGTCCCCGCTGCCCTCAGCTCCGGCCGAGCCGACCCCCGATGCCTCGCAGACCGGTTCCTCCGCGACCCTGAGCCTGCCCTCCCTGGAGGGTCCGTCCCCCGACTCGCGCGGCGACCTCGTGGAGGCGGACCTCTCCGGGGGCCAGTGGACGCTCACCCCCGACCAGGACTTCCTGAACGACCCGGCCACCACTTACCCGGTCTTCATCGACCCGTCGGTCAAGAAGCACACGCAGAACTGGACCACCGCCTACAACCGGCACCCCAACGCCACCTTCTACAACGGCAAGGGCTTCAACAAGGGCGGCACCCACGAGGCCCGCGTCGGCTTCGAATCCGACACCTGGGGCACCTCGCGCTCCTTCTTCAACATCTCCTTCGACAAGGGCCTCAAGGGCACCAAGATCACCAGCGCCAAGCTGCGGATGCTGGAGACCTATTCCTGGTCGTGCCAGTCCCGCTCGATGAGCGTGCACCTCACCGGCGAGATCGACGCGCACACCAACTGGAAGAACGCGCCCAAGCTGCACGACGGCAACAAGCTCGCCACCAAGAGCTTCGCGCACGGCTACAAGTCCGGCTGCCGGGACGCCTTCGAGACCTTCGACGTGAAGAAGGGCGCCCAGAAGGCCGCCGACAAGGGCGAGGACATGATCACCTTCGGGCTGCGCGCCCGGGACGAGCACGCCCAGTACGCGTGGAAGAAGTTCCAGGCCAACGGCGACTTCGCGCCCGTGCTCGACCTGGTCTACAACCGCAAGCCGTCGATCGTCTCCAACTCCCTCGACCTCGGCCCGGACGGCAAGTGCACCACCACCACGCCGTACGTCCGCATGGGCTCCGGTGACCTCACCTTCACCGCCAAGGCCGCCGACAAGGACAAGAACCTCGACTACTTCGACTTCGACCTGTGGCAGACCGGCCAGTGGGACACCACCGGCGACCTGCTGAAGTCGACCGGCAAGGTGTCCGCGGGCGGCGACGGCGACACCGCGCTGCGCACGACGTCCAAGTTCTCCACGAGCGGCCTGAAGAGCGGTGCCACGTACTCCTGGCGGGTGCGGGCGGTCGACGACGCGGGCACCACCTCCGGCTGGTACCCGAAGACGCCGTGCCGGTTCGTGCTGGACACCACCGCTCCCCGGCCGCCGAAGGTGTCCTCCACGGACTACCCCAACGCCGACGGGAGCGAGAACGGCTTCGGCAACGACGGGGAGGACGCCAACTGGTCCACCAAGAAGTTCGGCACGCCCGGGTCGTTCACGGTGCGCGCCCTGAACACCGACGTCGTGCGCTACGAGTACGGCTTCAACTCGGCCAGCTACACCGGCAGCCTCGCCCGCACCAACGGCACGGCCACGAGCGTCAGCGGCACCATCTCGGGCGCCAAGCCGCCGACCGCCGGCCCGAACGTGCTGTACGTCCGTGCCGTCGACAGCGCGGGCAACGTCTCCGAGGCCACGAAGTACTTCTTCTACGTCACCCCGCGCGACCAGGCCGACACCCCCGGCGACTTCACCGGCGACAAGCTGCCCGACATGATGGTCGTCACCGAGGGCGGCAACCTCGCCCTCTACCCCTCCCAGGCGACGACCGACCTGACCAAGGGCTCCGGGGACCTGGACTACTCGATGCCGGGCGCCTACCGGGCCAACCCCGAGAAGGACCCCAACGGCGACGACCTGCCGCCGTACGTGGCCGCACCCAACGGGCACTTCAAGGGCGCCCTGATCACCCACAACGGCGACATCTACGGCGGCGACGGACTCCAGGACCTCGTGGTCCGGGTCGAGGGCAAGCTCTTCGTCTACCCCGGCGACGGCTACGGCGCGGTCGACATCGACCGCCGCCAGGAGATCCTGCTGCCCGCGGGCGCGCCCAGCCCGTCGACCCTCACCCAGATCGTCGCCGCGGGCGACATGACCGGTGACGGCCGCACCGACTTCCTCGCCACCGTGGGAGACGCCCTGTGGGCGTTCACCGGCTACCACGGCGCCACCATCGACCAGGCCATCCGCCTGTCCTCCTCCCCGTGGACCGAGCGCGACCTGGTGACCGTCATGGACGTCAGCGGCGACGGCGTCACCGACGTCGTCTACCGCACCGACGCCTCCTCCCGGCTGCTGCTGCGCAAGGGCATCGCCGCGAGCGGGGGCGGGGTCGACCTCAACTCCCTGGCGGCAGGCGCGAACTCCGCCGGCGGCGCGGACACCGAGTACGGCGCGGCCGGCTGGTCCAGCGCCAGCATCCCGCTGCTGATGGGCACGCCCGACGCCAACGGCGACGCCGTACCCGACATCTGGACCGTCCGCTCCGACGGGTCCGTCCGCTTCTACTCCGGCAGCAAGACCGTCCTGTCGGGCTCCGGAACGGAGATCGTCGGCGCGGCGAGCTACTGGAAGACCCGCATCGCCATCGGTTAGCCCACCGGGCCACCCGCAGCACCAGATCGAGGGCCGTCGGACTCCACGTCCGGCGGCCCTCGGCCTGTCTGCCCCGGCACGGCCGCCCGTCCACCTAATCTGATGGCATGTCAGATGAAGAGTCGTACGAGCTGCTCGGCTTCGACAACGTGCTGTTGCCGGTCGGGGACATCGGCGAAGCCGTGAGGTTCTATGAGCGCGCCGGGTTCGCCCTCGGCTTCCGGTTCGACGAGGCCGGGATCGCGCAGCTGAAGGTCGGGGGTGAGACGCCGGGCATCCTGTTGCGCGAGGAGCCAGAGTTGGGGCACCGGCCGCCGCCGTGGCCGTCTCCGCAGGTGTGGCTGGAGGTTCCGGACGCGAAGGTGGCGGCGCGGAGGCTGGCCGAGGCGGGGATCCCGGCGTACGACGGGCCCTTTTCCGTCGCCACCGGGTGGACCGTCGAGGTCGCCGATCCCTGGGGCAACGTCATCGGCTTCACGGACTACTCCAAGCGGCCGGAGTTGGGCCGCAGGAGCTGACATCACCCCCGGCCTCGAAGTCTGTTGAACGTGTTCAAAAACAGGTCTAGAGTCTCCCCTGTCAGCGTTTTGAACGCGTTCAAGAAGGGGTGGGGCATGGACCGCACCGTCATCGCCTACGTCATCTACCTGGTCGTCAGCATCGGGCTGACCATCTGGGTGGCCCGCACGCTCAGCCGCAACGGGCGGATCTTCCTGGCCGACGTCCTGCACGGCAACGAGAAGCTCGCCGACGCCGTCAACCACCTCCTGGTGGTCGGCTTCTACCTCGTCAACCTCGGCTTCGTGGCGCTGTACCTGAGCGGCGACGACACCATCACGGACACGCGCCAGATCTTCGAGGCCCTGTCGACCAAGCTGGGTGTGGTGCTGCTGGTGCTCGGCGTGATGCACCTGGGCAACGTGTACGTGCTCAACCGGATCCGGCGGCGGGGCGTGATGGAGCGGGAGCAGCTGCCGCCCGTGGCTCCGCAGGGCTGGGTCGGGACGCAGGGGGCGTGAGCACCGTGACGACCACCGAGGACCGGGGCGCCGCTCGCGTCCCGGTCCGCCGGCTCACCGTTCTGTACGACGCCGAGTGCGGCCTGTGCACCCATCTGCGTGACTGGCTCGTACGACAACCCCAGCTGGTGCCGCTGGAGATGGTACCCGCGGGCTCGGCGGAGGCCCGGCGGCGCTTCCCGGACCTCGACCACCGGGCCACCCTCGACGAGGTCACCGTCGTCGGCGACTCCGGACAGGTCTACCGGGACGCCGCCGCCTGGATCGTCACCCTGTGGGCGCTGCGCGAACACCGGCCGCTCGCCCACCGGTTGAGCACCCCGGCCGGGGCCAGGCTCGCCAGGGGCGCGGTGCTCGCCGCCGCCAAGTGGCGCGGGACGCAGTGGGGCGGTCAGGTGTACCGCCGGGCGGACGGGTGGACGTACCACCCGAGCGCGGGCTGGAGCTACTCCGCGCCGGGCTGCGACAGCGGCGGCTGCGTCACTCGTTAGGCTCCTTACGTGCCTGCGAACCACGACGGCCCCGACCAGGGCCCCGCCCAGACCAAGTCCGAGCAGACCCGTGCGCTGATCCTCGAGACCGCGATGCGGCTGTTCCAGGAACGGGGGTACGACAAGACGACCATGCGGGCCATCGCCAAGGAGGCGGGGGTCTCCGTCGGCAACGCGTACTACTACTTCGAGGGCAAGGAACACCTGATCCAGGGCTTCTACGACCGCCTAGCCGCCGAGCACCGGGCGGCGGTCCGGGAGGTCCTGGAACGGGAGACCGACCTGGAGGCGCGGCTCGCGGGGGTTCTCAGGGTCTGGCTGGACGTCGCCACGCCGTACCACGAGTTCGCCGTGCAGTTCTTCAAGAACGCCGCCGACCCCGACAGCCCGCTCAGCCCCTTCTCCCCCGAGTCGGAGCACGCGCGCGTGGAGGCGATCAGCGTCCACCGGGAGGTTCTGGCCGGTGCGAAGACCAAGGTGCCGGAGGAGCTGCGGGACATCCTGCCCGAGCTGATGTGGCTCTCCCAGATGGGGCTCGTCCTGTACTGGATCTTCGATCGGACCGAGGGCCGCGAGCGGAGTTACCGGCTGGCCGAGAGGGGCGCCCGGCTCACCGCGCGCGGTGTCGTACTGGCCCGCTTCCGGGTGCTGCGGCCGCTCGTGCGGGAGGTGCACGAGCTGTTCAGGGACTTCCTGCCGGGGATGACGAAGGTGCTGCCGGATCCGGGGGGCCGGGGGCGGGGCGAGTGATCCACAGGGTGCCGCGCGGGGCCCCCTCGCCGGTCCCCGCAGCCAAGCTCAGATCCAGTCCAGCTTCCACAGCCGGAACACCCCGTCGCCGTCCGCGAGGTACTGGCCGCCGCCGACGTCGTCGTTGGTGACGACGTACTCCTTGCGTTGCCACAGCGGGATGACCGGCACGTCGGTGGCGACCGTCAGCTGGAGGTCGCGGAAGACTTCGGAGACCTGGCCGCGGTCGGCGTACTGTCGGCTGTCCCTGATGAGGTGGTCGACGGTCTTGTTGCTGTAGCCGGTGTTCATGGTGCCGTCGGTGCCGACGAGCGGGGCGGTGAAGGTGTCCGCGTCGGGGTAGTCGGCGACCCAGCCGACGGCGTACGCGTCGAGTTTGCCGGTCGCCCAGCGCTTCTGGAAGTCGGTCCACTCGTAGCCCTTGACCGTGACCTTGAACAGGCCGGTCGCCTCCAGCTGCCGCTTGATCTCCTTGGCCTCGTCGGCGGCGGAGCCGCTGCCCAGGCCGTAGCCGTAGGTGAAGCGGACGGGCAGACTCACGCCGGCCTCGGTGAGGAGTTTGCGGGCCTTCTCCGGGTCCTGCTTGGGATAGGCGTCGAAGAAGGATGTGGTGTGGCCGGTGATGCCGGTCGGGATGAGGGAGTACAGGGGGTCGACGGTGCCGTCGTAGACGGTCGCGGCGAGCTGGTCGCGGTCGATCAGCCAGGCCATGGCCCGGCGGACGCGGACGTCGTGCAGGGGTGAGCCCTTGCGGGTGTTGAAGTAGAGGTTGCGGGTCTCGGAGCTGTCGGCCTCGGAGACCCGCCTGCCGGGGTCGCCGGGGTTGAGATCGGCGAGGACCTTGGGCGGCAGCTGGCGGGTGGCGACCTCGACCTGCTTGGCGTTCCAGGCCTTGTTCAGGGCCTCGCCGTCGGCGTAGTAGCGCAGCTCGACGGGCGGGCCGGGCTTCACGGCGCCCTGGTAGTCGCCGTAGGGCTTGAGGACGGCCTTGCGGCCCTTCGTATACGCGCTCAGCTCGTACGGTCCGGTGCCGTCGACGGCGCTGCCGGTGCGCAGGGAGGCCGACGGGTAGCGGGTGTGGTCGACGATCGAACCGGCGCCGGTGGCCACCTTGAACGGGAAGGTGGCGTCGGCGGAGGTGAGGTGGAAGGTGACGGTCATGCCGTCGGCGTCCACCGAGCTGAGGGTGGAGAGGAGGGAGGCCGGGCCGACGTCGGAGTTGATCTTCTTGACCCGGTCGAAGGAGTACTTCACGTCCTCGGCCGTCATCTCGCGGCCGCTGGGGAACTTCAGTCCGGCGCGCAGTTCGCAGCGGTAGGTGCGCAGGCCGCTGCCCTGGAAGCGGCAGCTCTTCGCGGCGTCCGGCACGGGGGCGGCGCCGCCCGGCTCGAACGTCACGAGGGTCTGGAAGACGTTGCTGAAGAGGGCCCAGGAGCCGGCGTCGTAGGCGCCGGCCGGGTCGAGCGAGGTGACGGTGTCCGTCGTGCCGACCCTGATGCTCTTGCCCGAGTCCTCCTGCGACGGCAGCAGTTGCCAGCCGCCGATTCCCGCGGCCGCCAGTACCAGCAGTCCCGCGAGGATCCGCATGCGAACCGATCGCATGGTGGCGCCTCCCCAAGATGCCACTCCCCTAAGTGGCGCGGCTCACCTAACCACACGGGTTTCAGCCGGGGGAAGGGGATTCTGACGAGATGAGAAAGATCTTACCTACGGGTGTTTCGGGGGCATTTCACAGCGTCCCCACAGGGTTCACGGGGGTGTCGGCGGAACCCGTCGGTCCCGGCATCACGTCGACGCCCATCGCGTCCCTTCCCCTCGTGCGGGTCACGCCTGCTTCGAGGCCAGTTCGATCACCGTGATGTCCGACGGGGCGCCCACGCGGGTCGGCGGGCCCCAGGCGCCGGCGCCTCGGGAGACGTAGAGCTGGGTGTCGCCGTAGCGTTCCAGGCCGGCCACGGTGGGGTTCGCGGCGGCGGCGATGAGGTTGCCGGGCCAGAGCTGGCCGCCGTGGGTGTGGCCGGAGAGCTGGAGGTCGACGCCGTGCTCGACGGCGTCGTGGATCTGCACCGGCTGGTGGGCGAGCAGGACGCACGCGCGCGTGGTGTCACGGTCGCCGAGGGCGCGGGCGAAGTCGGGGCCCTGGCCCTCGCTCTCGCCCGCCACGTCGTTGACGCCGGCGAGGTCGAAGTGGGGCAGCTCGGTGCGGGCGTTCTCCAGCGGGCGCAGGCCCAGCCGGCGTACCTCCTCGACCCACTGCTCGGCGCCGGAGAAGTACTCGTGGTTGCCGGTGACGAAGAACGCGCCGTGTCGCGCCTCGAGTTGAGCCAGGGGTGCGGCGGCCGGACCCAGGTCCTTGACGCTGCCGTCGACCAGGTCGCCGACGACCGCGATCATGTCGGGCCGGGTCGCGTTGATGGTGTCGACGACCTTCTGGGCGAAGCCGCGTCCGAGGACCGGGCCCAGGTGGATGTCGCTGACGACGGCGATCCGGAATCCGTGCGCCGCGCGCGGCAGCTTGGCCAGCGGGACGGTGACCCGCTTGACCTTCGGGCCGCTCAGGACGCCGTACGTGCCGTAGCCGACCGTGCCGACGGCGGCCGCGGCCGCCGCACCGCCGATCACGCGGGAGACGAAGAGGCGGCGGGAGGGGGCAGCCACCAGTACTTCTCGGGGTGCCTCGGTGACTTCTGTCTTTTCCTGCGGTGCATCCTGTGGTGCTTCCTGTGCCGCACCCGACCGCACCGGCTCCGGTCGCGGTACGGCGATCACGGCGGCCGGGGCCCGTCTCTCCAGGTAGCGCCGCAGCAGCGGTCGTACGACCTCGCCCGCCGCCACCGCCAGCAGCAGGTATATCGACAGCGCCAGCCACAGGAAGCCCGGCCAGGCCATGACCTGCTGGAGCCAGAACGGGGCTCCCGTGCGTTCGCCGACGAGTGCGCCGACCGCGAGGACCCAGCCTCCCGTGATCACCGCCGCGCCGGTACGGCGCGCCCAGCCCGGCCCCCGGGTCGTGTCGCGGAACAGGCGGCGCCACAGGTACCAGTTGCCCGTCACCAGGACGGCCAGGGCGAGCAGCAGGAAAACGATGACCACGGTGTGGATGCCCCCGTTATGACGTTCGGCGCAGTGCGCGCACTCCGCGCAACCCGATGACCCCGACGACCGTCCCCAATACGAAGGAAACGACGGCCAGCAGCAGGTGCACCCAGAAGTACGCCGTGGGCTTGCCGTCGTCGAAGGCGAGTCCGCTGCTGTCCTTGATCAGGTTCTTGACGAAAGTGACCCAGATGACCCAGCTCCACACCCCGAAGGCGAGCAGGAACCAGGAGACCGGGCGGCTGAGTTTCACAAGAGCCAACCTTTCATGGCTACGCCGGGCTCCCGCAGCCGACCCGACCGGCCGGGGGTCCGGGGGTCGTCCCCCGGGTGAGCACAGCATGGGTTCAGTATCGCCGCCCGGTGTCCGGTTCCGTGACCGGGGTGGGGAGGGCGGCGGGACTTCCCGGCGGGCGGCAGGTACGTTCTCCGTCGTGCCCGCACCCAAGAAGACCGTCAGGGGATCCCTGCTGGTCACCTCCACCCTCGTGTCCCTCGCGCTGACCGCGCCCGTCGCCGTGGCGGCCCCGAAGCCGTCGCCGAAACCGTCGCCGAAACCGTCGACGAGCCCCTCGGCGAGTCCATCCGCCACTCCCCCGGCGAACATGTCGCCCGTCGGCGGCGCCCGCCTCGGGCAGCCGGGGACGCAGGTCAACCTGGGCGCCGGCGCGCCGGTGCTGCCGAAGGACCTCACCGCCCGGTCGTGGATCGTCACGGACGCGGAGTCCGGCGAGGTGCTCGCCTCGCACAACTCCCACTGGCGGCTGCCCCCGGCGAGCACATTGAAGATGCTGTTCGCGGACACGGTGCTGCCGAAGTTCCCCAAGGACACCAAGCACAAGGTGACCCAGGAGGACCTGGAGGGCATCGGGGCCGGCTCCAGCATGGTCGGGATAAAGGAGGGCGAGACCTACACGGTCCACGACCTGTGGCTGGGTGTGTTCCTGATGTCCGGCAACGACGCCGTGCACGTGCTGTCGAAGATGAACGACGGCATCGACAACACGGTGCGGGAGATGAACGAGCACGCCGAAGAGCTCCAGGCCCTCGACACGCACGTGGTCAGCCCCGACGGCTACGACGCGGCGGGGCAGGTGTCGTCGGCGTACGACCTGACGCTGTTCGCCCGCTCCGGACTGCAGAAGAAGGACTTCCGCGAGTACTGCTCGACCGTGCGGACCAAGTTCCCGGGCGAGACGAAGAAGGACAAGAAGGGCAAGTTGACCCGCGGGACGTACGAGATCCAGAACACCAACCGGCTGTTGCGCGGCGACTACGACATCTCGCAGTACCCGGGCATCGCGGGCGTCAAGAACGGCAACACCACCAACGCGGGCGCCACCTTCACCGGGGTCGCCGAGCGTGACGGCCGGGTGCTGCTGGTCACGGTGATGAACCCGGAGAAGAATGACCACAACGAGGTCTACAAGGAGACCGCCGCCCTCTTCGACTGGGGCTTCAAGGCGGCCGGCAAGGTCACGCCGGTGGGCGAGCTGGTGGCTCCCAAGGGTGCCGTGCAGTCCGCCCCGCCCGGCTCGAAGGACGAGGGACAGGCCGGCGGGGAAACCGGCGGCGCCGGGGGCAACGCCTCCGGCAAGCCCGTCGCCGCGGCCGCCTCGGCGGAGCACGGCGCCGGCGGCGTCGGGACAGCGCTGGGTATCGCGGGAGGGGTGCTGGTGCTGCTCGCGGGCGGGGTGTTCCTGGTCAACCGCCGGTGGCCGCTGCCGGATCTGGTACGCCGCCGCCGCTGAGGGGCTCGCGTGTGACGCCCTCCTCCTGCTTGCTGCCGGTCGCCGTCCAGGAGGCGCAGTACAGCACCAGCTTCGAGGTGAAGTTGATCCACAGCAGCAGGGCGACGGGCACGCCGAACGCGCCGTACATGCTCTTCGTGGCGACGCCCTGCATGTAGCCGCTCAGCAGCAGCTTCAGCAGTTCGAAGCCGACCGCGCCGACGAGGGCGGCGACGAAGAGGCGGTGGCGGGTCGGCTCGACGCCGGGCAGCAGGGTGAGGGCGTAGAGCAGAAGCAGGAAGTCGGCGAGTACGGCGACGGCGAACGCGGCGATCCGCAGCAGGACGCTGCCCCAGCCGTGCTCGTCGATGCCGAGCTGCCCGGCCGCCCAGCCGACGGCGGCGGAGGCGAAGGTGGAGGCACCGAGCGTGACCAGCACGGCGCCGCCGAGGCCGACGAGGACGCCGGCGTCCTTGGCCTTGCGCACGAGGGGGTTCTCGTCGCTGTCGTCCAGCTCCCAGACCGCGCGCAGGCACTCCCGCACCTGGCCGACCCAGTTGATGCCGGTGAACAGCAGGACGGCGCCCGCGATGAGGCCGATGGCGCCCGCGTTCTGGACGAGGGAACCGATGTCCAGCTGCTCGGATATGCCGGGCACCTGGTCGGTGATCTTGTCCTCCAGCCTCTGCTGCGCGCCGCTGCTGAGCGTGGCGGCGGCGACCGCGGCGGCCACCGTCAGCAGCGGGAAGAGCGCGACGAAGCTGACGAACGTCATCGCGGCGGCCAGTCGCGTCCACTTCACCCGGTCCAGTCGCTCGTACGACCGCCACGCGTGTGTGGTCATCAGGCGTGTGATGTACGGCCCGATCCCGGGGAGCCTTTTCAGCCAGTCCATGATCCGACCCTGCCCTCGTCGCGGAACACCCATGTACGGGTACCCCAGAACCGCAGGACCGTGGCCAGTGCCATGCCGATTCCCGCGCCGGAGACCGTGTCCGCGCGCTGCGAGGTGAGGCCGAGGCCGTAGTGGCTGACGGTGAGACAGAGGAGCTGTACGAGGGCGCCGGCGACGTTCACCGCGAAGAAGACGGCATACGGTCGCAGGCCCGGCACGCGCGCGTGCCGGTAGGTGCCGAGCGCGTTGCCCAGATACGCGACCGTGCAGCCGGCGACGAAGGACAGGGCCTTGGCGGCGAGCGGGCCGAGGCCGGCGGGGCCGCGCAGCCAGGCGAAGAGGGCGAGGTCGGCGGCGTAGGCGATCAGGCCGACGGCGGCGAAGCCCAGCAGCTCGCTGCGCCGGGGGCCTGTCGTTTGGATCAGGTCGCAGGGTAGTGACGGTGCTGCTTGGTGCCGGTGAGCGGGGTCTGGTGCGTGCCTCTGCAAGGCGGAGGAGGGCGTCGACGCGGAGCGTCGAGAACCGACGACAACGCGGCAGAGGTGCGTGCCAGACCCCGCGTCTGCGGCATGACCCAAACGACAGGTCCTAGGCTCCGGGTTCACCAATTGGCCACCGCCAGCCCGTACATCGCGATCCACACCAGGCCGATGAGGGCGAGCGCGCGGTCGCGCAGGACGACCTCCTCGGGTTCGCCGGCGGTGCCGCGGTCGGCGAAGACGGCGTAGCGGAGGACGGCCAGGATGAAGGCGACCATGGAGAGCTGGCGCCAGGGCAGCACGCTCGTGTGCGGGACACCGCCCTCCTCCACGGCCCACAGGCAGTAGCCGAGGACGGCGACACCGGCGGCGAGCTGCCAGACGAAGCGGAGGTAGCCGGTGGTGTACTCGGTGAGCAACGCGCGCGTGGCGCCCGCCTTTCCCGCCATCTGGACCGCCTCGGAGTAGCGCTTGGCCGCCACCATGAACAGCGCGCCGAAGCCGGTGGTGATCAGGAACCAGCGCGAGAGCGGGATGCCGAGCGCGAGCCCGCCGATCATGGCCCGCATGAGGAAGCCGGTGGTGACGACGGCGAGGTCGACCACGAGGACGTGCTTGAGGCTGACGCAGTACGCCAGCTGCATGCCGATGTAGGCGGTCAGCAGGGCCGCCACGACGGGCGAGGTCAGCCAGGCCGCGGCGGCGGGTGCGAGGACCGCGAGGGCCCCTCCTACGGCGTACGCGACGGGGACCGGGACCTGTCCGGCGGCGACCGGGCGGCGTCGTTTGGTGGGGTGGGCGCGGTCGGCGTCGGCGTCGCGGGCGTCGTTGACCAGGTAGACGGCGGCGGCGCAGGTGGTGAACAGGGCGAAGACGAGCGCGAGTTGGGTGAGGGCGTGGAGGGAGAAGAGCTGTCCGGCGGCGGCCGGGGCGGCCACGACCAGGGTGTTCTTGACCCACTGCTTGGGCCGGGCCGTTCTGAGGAGGCCGAGCAGGAGGCTGCCGCGGTCTCGGCGCGGGGGCGCGGGGTGCCGCTCGGGCCTGGTGTGCTGCTCGGGGAGGGCGGCGGCGGTGCCTTGCAGGGGCGCGGTCTCAGTCATGCGTGCTGCCCCCCGCCGTGTGTGTCCTCCTCATCCAGCGGGCTCCGGCGCGCGCGGTGAGCGCCCCGAGGGCCGCGCCCGCCGCGACGTCCGAGGGGTAGTGGACGCCGACGACCAGGCGGGAGAGGCACATCGCGGCGGCGAGCGGCGGGACGACGTGGGCCCCCAGCGCCCCGAAGGCGACGGCGGCCGCCGCGGCGGAGGCGGCGTGGGAGCTCGGGAAGGAGTGGCGTCCGGCGGTGCGCACCAGGGGCTCGACGTGTGCGGGGCGCGGTCGGCGCACGATCCGCTTCACCCCCATGCTGGCGAGGTGCGCGCCCGCGGTGAGCGCCGTCGCGCGCAGCCAGGCGCCGCGCCGGGAGCGGTCCACGGCGGCTCCGGTCAGGCCCGCCGCGAGCCACAGCGCACCGTGTTCACCGGCCCGGGACAGGGCGCGCGCGGCGCCCGCGATCCTCGGGTCGGTGCCGCAGGCGCGCAGCGCCGAAAGGATTCGGTGGTCCATGTCGTCGAGGTCGTCCATGTGGACTCACTGTTCACGTCAACACCGCTGGAACTCCGGCAATATTGAGCGACATCCCATTAATCACCCATTTCGGGGAGGGAGATGATGTTTCCCGTCCAATCGCCCATAGCGGGGCGATACGGTCACCGACATGTCTGCCGAGACCGTTTCCGTCACGGGATGGGGCCGCACCGCCCCCTCCGCCGCCCGTCTGATCCGCCCTCGCACCTACGAGGAGGCCCGGGCCGCCCTCCGGGACTGCGGGGCACGCGGCGGCATCCCCCGGGGCCTGGGACGGGCGTACGGGGACGCGGCGCAGAACGCCGGCGGGACGGTGTTCGACATGACGGGCCTGGACCGGATCCACACGATCGACGCCGACGCCGGCACCGTGCGGTGCGACGCGGGCGTCTCGCTGCACCGGCTGATGGAGGCGCTGCTGCCGCTCGGCTGGTTCGTCCCGGTCACCCCCGGCACCCGACAGGTGACGGTCGGCGGCGCGATCGGCGCGGACATCCACGGCAAGAACCACCACGTCTCGGGCGCCTTCTCGCGCCACGTCCGCTCCCTGGACCTGCTGACGGCCGACGGATCGATCCGCACGGTGACCCCGGGCACCCCCCTCTTCGACGCGACCGCGGGCGGTATGGGCCTCACCGGGGTGATCCTCGCGGCCACCCTCCAGCTCCTGCCGGTCGAGACCTCGCTGATGTCCGTCGACACCGAGCGCGCGAGCGACCTCGACGACCTGATGGCCCGGCTGACCGCCACCGACCACCGCTACCGCTACTCGGTCGCCTGGATCGACCTCCTCGCCCGCGGCGCGGCGACGGGCCGCGCGGTGCTGACCCGCGGCGACCACGCCCCGCTCGACGCGCTCCCCACCCGAGCGCGCAGGACGCCGTTGGCCTTCCGCCCTGGCCGGCTCCCCGCCGCCCCCTCCTTCCTCCCCGAAGGACTGCTCACTCGTAGAACCGTCGGTTTGTTCAACGAACTCTGGTACCGCAAGGCCCCCCGCGCGCGCACCGGTGAACTGCAGAAGATCTCCACCTTCTTCCACCCCCTGGACGGCGTCCCCCACTGGAACCGGATCTACGGCCGCGGCGGCTTCGTGCAGTACCAGTTCGTCGTCCGACACGGCCAGGAGGGCGCCCTGCGCCGGATCGTGCGGCGCATCTCCGAGCGCCGGTGCCCGTCCTTCCTCGCCGTCCTCAAACGGTTCGGGGAGGCCGACCCGGGCTGGCTCTCCTTCCCCCTGCCCGGCTGGACCCTGGCCCTGGACATCCCGGCCGGCCTGCCCGGCCTCGGCGTCCTCCTCGACGAGCTGGACGAGGAGGTCGCCGCCGCCGGTGGCCGCGTCTACCTGGCCAAGGACTCCCGGCTGCGACCGGAACTGCTCACCGCGATGTACCCCCGCCTCGCCGACTTCCGCGCCCTGCGGGCGGAGCTCGACCCGCGCGGGGTGTTCGTGTCCGACCTCGCCCGTCGCCTCAACCTCCAGGAGCTGTCGTGAAGGACGCCTTCGGCCTCCCCCAGTCCCTCCTCGTCCTCGGCGGTACGTCCGAGATCGCGCTGGCCACCGCGCGCCGCCTGATCATCCGCCGCACCCGCACGGTGTGGCTGGCGGGACGCCCGTCCCTCGCCCTGGAACAGGCCGCCGAGGGCCTGCGCGACCTGGGCGCCGACGTCCACACCGTCGCCTTCGACGCGCTCGAACCCGACTCCCACGAGGCGGTCCTCGACAAGGTCTTCACCGAGGGCGACATCGACATGGTGCTGCTCGCCTTCGGCGTCCTCGGCGACCAGGCCCGCGACGAACGCGAACCGGTGTCGGCCGTGCGCGTCGCGCAGACCAACTACACCGGTGCCGTCTCGGCGGGCCTTATCTCCGCCCGCGCCCTCCAGGCCCAGGGCCACGGCTCCCTCGTCGTCCTCTCCTCCGTCGCCGGCGAACGGGCCCGCCGCGCGAACTTCATCTACGGCTCCAGCAAGGCCGGCCTGGACACCTTCACCCAGGGCCTCGGCGACGCCCTGCACGGCACGGGCGTCCACGTGATGGTCGTACGCCCCGGCTTCGTCCGTACGAGGATGACGGCCGACCTCCCGGAGACCCCCCTCGCGACCACCCCCGAGGCGGTGGCGACCGCCGTCGAACTGGGGCTCCGGCGCCGCTCGGAGACGGTGTGGGTGCCGGGTGCGTTGCGCATTGTGATGTCGGCGCTGCGACACGTGCCACGGGCGGTGTTCCGCCGACTGCCGCTCTAGGGCTCTGTCGTCGACCGCTCCATCAACTCATCGCAGTCGTGGCCTCGTTGAAGTCCGTAGGCAGTTCTGCGTACATTGCGTAATCTCCTGCACCCGATCGGACGTAGTGCCGAATGGAAGCGACGGGCGAGCGACGCGATGGCAGACATAACGGAGTTCCAGGCGAGCGACGGCACGGTGCTGCGGGTGGAGGTCGACGGGTCTTTGCCGTCGCACGGCGACGGCGCCTACGAACCGGTGCGGCGGCGGCGTGAGGGTGGCGGCGCCGCGGCCGCCGCCGCGGACACCCTGCGGCAGGCCGTGGACCGTGTGCGCCCGGCGGCGCAGGACGTGCTGGACTCGCTGCGCGCGATGCCGCAGAGCCCCGACCGGGTCGCGCTGGAGTTCGGGGTGAAGCTGAGCGCGGACGCCGGAGTCGTGCTCGCGCGTGCCGCCGGTGAGGCCCACTTCAAGGTCCTGCTGGAGTGGGAACGGCAGCCGCGCCGCACGGCCGACGCGGAGGCGGACGACGAGCCGTCGTCCCCGGACGCGGGGCCCGCCGGTGACGCCGGCTGACGCACACCGTCCCGCACCCGCCGCGACGCTCCCCGCGTTCGAGCGGGGGCTCGCCCGGATCCTGGACGCGGACGGCGAGCCGGTGGGCGCCGGTTTCCTGCTCACCCGCGACCTGGTGTGCACCTGCGCGCACCTGCTGGCCGACCTCACCGACACCCGGGCGCCCCGCCCGGACGAACCGGTCCTGGTGGACTTCCCCCTGCTCACCGAGGGCCGCTCGACGCCGGTACCGGCCGACATCGCGGGCTGGCACCCCGACGACGACATCGCGCTGCTCCGGCTGACCCACGAGGTGACCGGGTCCACGCCGCTCCCCCTGGCCGACCCCGACGCACCGCTGTACGGACGCGAGGCACGGCTGTACGGCTTCCCCGAGGACACCCGCACGGGCGTGAACGCGCACGGAACACTGCGCGGCGGCCAGGGCGCGGGCCGCATCCAGCTGGACGCCGGTCACGGCAGCGTGCCGATCCTGCCCGGGTTCAGCGGCAGCCCCGTCTGGGACGTCGAGGCCGGGCACGTGGTCGGGTTGCTCGCGACGCGCGGCCGCGGCGGCATCGCGGGCACGGCGTACCTGATACCCGCCCGGCGACTGGCCCCGGCCGTCCCCGACCCGCCGGACGGCACCGGACCGTTCAAGGGCCTGCTGCGCTTCGAGGAGGGCGACGCGCACCTCTTCCTCGGCCGCGAGCCGGAGACGGACACGCTCCTCTCGGCGGTGCGGGAGCGCCCGCTGACCCTGCTGACGGGGCAGTCGGGCACGGGCAAGTCGTCGCTGCTGCGGGCCGGTCTGCTGCCCCGGCTGCGGGGCGCGCAGGCCGTCGTCGTGGTGCGGACGCCCCGGGAGGCGGACGACCCGGCCGAGTTCCTCGGCGAGGCCCTGCTCGCGCTGTGGGAGGCCGCCGAGCCCGCGGCGGACGCCGCCACGCACCGCACGACCGTACGGGCGGCGCTCGCGGGTGACGGACTCGCCCTGACCCAGCTGCGCGAGCGGCTTCGCGGCGCGACGGGGGACCGACTGGGCGTCCTGGTGCTCGACCAGTTCGAGGAGTACGCGGCCGCCGCACCGCTCGCGGCCCGCCGGGTGGTGACCTGGCTGCGGGACATCACGTCGGTCGGTACGGATTCCCGGCCGGGCCGGGGGCCGCGGGCCGTGCTGTCCGCCCGGCACGCCACGCTGGACGTCCTGGCGGCCGCGCTGCCGGCCGCCGAACGGCCGCACGCGCTCGTGCACCTCGATCCGCTCACCGACGAGGCCCTGGCCCGGGTGATCGCCGAGCCGCTGCGCCCGATCCCCGGCGCCGGACTGGATCCGGGCCTCGCCGATCTGCTGCTGCGCGACGCCCGCGCGGCCCAGGACACACGCGGGGAGACCAACTCGCTGCCCCTGCTGGAGTTCACCCTGGCCGAGCTGTGGCGACGGCGCTCCGGGGGACGCCTCACGCTGGCCGCGTACCAGGAACTGGGCAGCCTGTCGGGCGCGTTGGCACAGCACGCGGAGCGCACCCTGCGCGAAGCGGTCGACGAGGGCCTCGCCGACGAGCAGGCGGCCCGGCGCCTGTTCCAGCGGCTGGCCCGCCCCGACAATTTCGGCCGGTTCCTGCCGGACACCGTGCCGGCCGCCGAACTGGACGCCGCGCAGCTGCGGTTGGCGCAGCGCATGACACGCGAGAAGCTGCTCGTCTGGACCCGGCAGCGGCCGGGCGAGGGGCCGGGGGACGCGACCGGGGAAGCGCTGCGGATGGCGCACGAGGCGCTGCTGCGCGAGTGGGAGTGGCTGCGCACGTGTCTGCGCGAGGGCGAGGAGTTCCGCGCCTGGCAGGCCGACGTGGCGGAACACGCCCGCATCTGGCGGGAGGAGGGCGGCCGCCCCTTCGCCTTCGCGCCCCGGCGACTGCTGTCGGCGGCGGACCGCTGGCTGTCGGAGCGGGGCCGGGACATCACCGACCTGGAGCGGGCCTACCTGGCGGCGGGCCGCCGCCACGCCCGACGGGGCGCGTACGCACTGCGCGCCTTCGCCGCCACCGTCACCGTCCTGACCCTGCTGGCCGGCTGGCTGGCCTGGGACGCCTCCCGCAGCCGGGACACGATCGAGGCCAAGCTGCGCGACGTGGCGTCCCGGCAGCTGGCGGACCTGTCGCAGGAGCGGTCGGCCACCGACGTCGGCCTGGCGGTGCAGATGGCCATGGGCGCCTGGGCCACGGACCACACCGACAAGGCGGGGGCGGCACTGTTCCGCCAGTACATGCGGATGCGGGACGTGGAGGAGGTCCACCCCGCCCTGTGGTCGGGCGCGGTGCAGCACATGACGTCGGCTCCGGACCGGGACGTGCTGGCAGTGGTCACGGCCCCCGATGAGAACCACCGGGAGGTGAGCATCGTGACGGACGCCACCTCCGGACATCCCCGGGCCCGCCGCCTGGAAGGGGTCCCCGCGGGTGATTTCCAGGACGCGCTCAGCGACGACGGGCGCTGGTACACGATGACCACCACGGACGGCTCGGTCCGGCTGTGGCAGGTCGACGCCAAGGACACCGAGCCTCGGCTGCTCACCGGCGCCCGGCAGCCGCAGCCCGACGACGTGTACACGCCGTCGCTGGACTTCTCCGACGACGGCTCCCGCCTGCTGCGCCTGTACAAGTACGGGGAGAAGCAGGGCAGAACCACTGCGGAGCGAGCCGCGCTGGACGTCTGGGAGGTGTCCTCCGGCAAAGCCGTCCCAGGGGCAGGACGGCTGGTCGCCGACCGAGGGGGCGCCGACGCGGCCTTCGCGGACGAGGGCCGACGGGTGGTGCTCGACTGGATGCGCAGGACCCCGGCCTCGTATGCGTCGTCGGTGGGTGTCTTCACGCTGTCCGACGGCAAGGAGCAGCGGCGGCTGATCACGGACAGCAAGGCGACACTCGACTTGACGGCCCGGGGAAAGCTGTTGTTCTCCTATGCGAGCGGCGACAGCAAGGTCCTCAGCGTGGACGGCAGCCGGCCGGACCTCGGCATTCCGGACGACTTCAGCGGCACCGACGCATCACAGCTTTACCGCTCGCATGTCCGTAGAGCCGAGAACTCCAAGTACTACGGCGTGGAGTACGGAGTCCTCTCTCTGTTCGGCCTGAGGGACGGCGCCACCTGGACGGCGGTGGTGCCCACCGACGACACCTCGAGCGACGATGTGGGAGTCGCGGTCTGGGCGGGGCGGGGCAGGGCCGAAGGGCCCGAGGCGGTGGCGGCGGTCGGCGACGGCCTGATGCGGCTGAGACTGACCGA
This sequence comes from Streptomyces sp. NPDC002888, assembly GCF_042888465.1. NCBI lineage: Bacteria > Bacillati > Actinomycetota > Actinomycetes > Kitasatosporales > Streptomycetaceae > Streptomyces > Streptomyces sp. NPDC002888. The sequence continues at coordinate 315,925 of NZ_JBIAPU010000003.1, forward strand.
GAGCGCCCCTCCTCTCACGGGCGGTGCCACCTACGACCAGCTGATGGAGCTGGCGCCGGACGCCGACCGGTTCGCCACCACGTACGCGGGCAAGCTGTACCTGCGCGCTCCCGGAGCCCCGACCCGCTCGGTCACGTTGCCGGGCGACCCGGAGAACACCGCGTGGCAGTTGACCTGGGCGCGTGCGCAGGGCTGGGAAGGCGTGGCCGCCTGGGACGCTGAGGGCCTCACCCTCCTCCTGTACGCGGCCGACGACCCGGCGAGCCGACTCGAAGTCGATCTCCGCTCGCAGATCAAGAAGGGCTCCGAGACCGCCACCATCGAATCGGTGGCTCAGCTGGGCAACGGCGACCTGGCCGTTCTGGTGTCCACCAACGAGGTGCTGCGCGTCGATGCACGCACCGGGACGCCCGTCGCGCCCCCGCTGCGGGTGACACAGCCCGAGCACCACCCGCCCCTCTTCTACGCCACCCCGGGCCAGCTCGTCCCCCGCCCGGGCCACCCCACCCAGGCACTGATCGTCACCCGGTCCCGTCACAAGTACGGCAGGCTGGAGCTGTGGGACTTCGCCAAGGGCACCCGTCTCACCGGCTGGACCGCGCCGATGGGCGTGAAGGGGATGCTCGGCGACGACATGACACAGACCACCATGCAGTTCAGCTCCGACGGAAATCTGCTGGCCGTCGCTCACAGTGACAACAAGGTGCGGTTCTGGGACGTGGGGACCGGTCACAGGACGGGAGGCACGGTGCCCTTCGCCTCCGGCTCGGGACTGATCGCCTTCATCGGCACCTCGACGCTGGTCTCGCTGGGCGGGAACAACACCTTCCGGCTCCATGAGGTGCCGACCGGCCGGGAGCTGGGCGAGAGCCTGTCCTCGGTGAGCATCGACCCGTACTCGGCGGTGACGGCCGGCACGGTCGTCCGGCTGGTCGCCGGATCCCAGCTCCAGAGCTTCGACGTGGACCCCGAGGCCTGGTGGCGGCAGCTCTGCCGGAGCGCGGACCGCTCCTACACCGAAGCCGAGGGCAAGCAGCTCCCGCTCGGCGCGCACACCGGCCGCCCGTGCGCGGACTGACCTCCGGGTCAGTGGGCCGGCAGCCTGCCCTGTTCGGCGGGCGCAGACGCCTGCGGGGGCACCAGCGGCCCGCCGAAGGGGTACTCGCGCAGCTTGCGCCAGATGCCGTCGGGGCCCTGTTCGTAGAGGGCGAAGCCGGTGCAGGGCCACTGGGCCTCGTAGTCGGCGAGTTCCTCGTAGGCGCGGTCCATCGCCGCTTCGTCGATGCCGTGCGCCACCGTGACGTGCGGGTGGTACGGGAACTGCAGTTCGCGTGCCATCGGCCCGGAGGGGTCCCGGACCTGCTTCTGCAACCAGGTGCACGCCTCGGCGCCCTCGGCGATCCGCACGTACACGACCGGCGAGAGCGGCCGGAACGTGCCGGTGCCGGACAGCCGCATCGGGAACGGGCGGCCGGCGCCCGCCACCTCGGTCAGGTGCGCGTCGACGGCGGCCAGGTCGGTGTCCTCGACCTCGGTCGGCGGCAGCAGGGTGACATGCGTGGGGATGCCGTGAGCCGCGGCGTCGCCGAAGCCCGCGCGCCGCTCCTGGAGCAGGCTGCCGTGAGGCTCCGGGACCGCGATCGACACACCGATCGTTACGGTCCCCACGTCGTCTCCTGTCGTCGTGTCGGCTGCGTTGTCAGGCTCGGGCTCGGGCTCGGTCTCGGGCTCGGTCTCAGCCTTCCGGCTATCGACTGTACGGCCACGGCCGGGTTGCGGGCAGGCGCAGCCGGAGTGATGTGCAGCGCTCTGTCCGGTGGTACGCCCGTGAATGCGACGGGCGTACGCGCGTGTCAGTGCTTGGCGGGCAGGAAGCCCACCCTGTCGTACGCCTGGGAGAGGGTCTCCGCGGCGACGGCACGCGCCTTCTCCGCGCCCTTGGCCAGGATCGAGTCGAGCGTCTCCGGGTCGTCCAGGTACTGCTCGGTCCGCTCCCGGAACGGCGTCGCGAACTCGACCATGACCTCGGCGAGGTCCGTCTTGAGCGCACCGTAGCCCTTGCCGACGTACTTCTCCTCCAGTTCGGTGACACCGGCACCGGTGAGCGTCGAATAGATGGAGAGCAGGTTGCTGACGCCGGGCTTGGCCTCCGGGTCGAAGCGGATCACCGTGTCCGTGTCGGTGACGGCGCTCTTGACCTTCTTCGCCGTCGCCTTCGGGTCGTCGAGCAGGTTGATGAGGCCCTTCGGCGTGGACGCCGACTTGCTCATCTTGATCGACGGCTCCTGAAGGTCGTAGATCTTCGCCGTCTCCTTGAGGATGTACGGCTTCGGGACGGTGAAGGTCGGGCCGAACCGGCCGTTGAAGCGCTCGGCGAGGTCACGGGTCAGCTCGACGTGCTGGCGCTGGTCCTCGCCCACGGGGACCTCGTTGGCCTGGTAGAGCAGGATGTCGGCGACCTGGAGGACCGGGTAGGTGAACAGGCCGACCGAGGCGCGGTCGGCGCCCTGCCTGGCGGCCTTGTCCTTGAACTGCGTCATGCGGCTCGCCTCGCCGAAGCCGGTGAGGCAGTTCATGATCCAGGCGAGCTGGGCGTGCTCGGGGACGTGGCTCTGGACGAAGAGGGTGCAGCGGTCCGGGTCGAGACCGGCGGCGAGGAGCTGGGCGACGGCGAGGCGGGTGTTCGCGCGCAGTTCCTTCGGGTCCTGCGGGACCGTGATCGCGTGCAGGTCGACGACCATGTAGAACGCGTCGTGGGTCTCCTGCAGGGCTACCCACTGGCGGACGGCGCCGAGGTAGTTGCCGAGGTGGAACGAGCCTGCGGTGGGCTGGATTCCGGAGAGCACGCGGGGTCGGTCAGAGGCCATGCTTCGTATTGTCGCAGAGGGTCGGGAGTGGTTTCGGTGCGCGGGGAGCTCCGGGCCGGTGGGGGCCGTTTGCGCCCCGCGGCGGAGCCGCACATCGGTGCGGCCCCGCACCCCTTGAGGTCGGCTCAGCCGAGGTTGATCTCCGGGTACAGCGGGAAGCCCGCGACCAGGTCCGTCGCCCTGTGGGAGATCTCGTCGGCGATCTTGGCGTCGAGGACGTGGGAGGCCTTGGACGGGGCGCCGGACTTGGTCGTGCCGGGCTCCGTGGTCGTGAGGACGCGGTCGATCAGGGCCGCGACCTCGTCCATCTCGGCCGTGCCCAGGCCACGGGTGGTCAGCGCGGGCGTGCCGATGCGGATGCCGGAGGTGTACCAGGCACCGTTGGGGTCGGCGGGGATGGCGTTGCGGTTGGTGACGATGCCCGAGTCGAGGAGGGCGGACTCGGCCTGGCGGCCGGTGAGGCCGTAGGAGGTGGCGACGTCGATCAGGTTGAGGTGGTTGTCCGTGCCGCCGGTGACGAGGGTGGCGCCGCGGCGGGTCAGGCCCTCGGCGAGGGCGCGGGAGTTGTCGACGATGCGCTGGGCGTAGTCCTGGAAGGAGGGCTGACGGGCCTCCGCCAGGGCGACCGCCTTCGCGGCCATCACGTGCGGGAGGGGGCCGCCGAGGACCATCGGGCAGCCGCGGTCGACCTGGTCCTTGAGGGAGTCGTCGCACAGGACCATGCCGCCGCGGGGGCCGCGCAGGGACTTGTGGGTGGTCGTGGTGACGATCTGGGCGTGCGGGACGGGGTCGAAGTCCCCGGTCAGGACCTTGCCCGCGACCAGACCGGCGAAGTGCGCCATGTCGACCATCAGCGTCGCGCCGACCTCGTCGGCGATCTCGCGCATGATCCGGAAGTTCACCAGCCGGGGGTACGCCGAGTAGCCCGCGACGATGATCAGCGGCTTGAACTCACGGGCCGACGCGCGCAGCGCCTCGTAGTCGATGAGGCCGGTCGCCGGGTCCGTGCCGTAGGAGCGCTGGTCGAACATCTTGCCGGAGATGTTCGGGCGGAAGCCGTGGGTGAGGTGGCCGCCCGCGTCGAGGGACATGCCGAGCATGCGCTGGTTGCCGAAGGCCTGGCGGAGCTCGGCCCAGTCGGCCTCGGAGAGGTCGTTGACCTGGCGGGCGCCGGTCTTCTCCAGGAACGGGGCCTCGACCCGGTCGGCGAGGACGGCCCAGAAGGCGACGAGGTTGGCGTCGATGCCGGAGTGCGGCTGGACGTAGGCGTGGCGGGCGCCGAAGAGCTCCCGGGCGTGCTCGGCGGCCAGCGACTCGACCGTGTCGACGTTGCGACAGCCGGCGTAGAAGCGGCGGCCGACGGTGCCCTCGGCGTACTTGTCGCTGAACCAGTTGCCCATCGCGAGGAGCGTGGCCGGGGAGGCGTAGTTCTCGGAGGCGATCAGCTTGAGCATCTCGCGCTGGTCGGCGACCTCCTGCCCGATCGCGTCGGCTACGCGCGGCTCGACGGCTCGGATCACGTCGAGGGCGGCTCGGAACGCGGTGGACTCGGTGGAGAGGGGCTGCTGCTCTGACATGTCGTCGGCCTCCGGGCGGCGTGGCGTGCAAGCGGTCACGGTTCTCGGTCTGGCCCAGGCGCACGGCACTCGGTCACTCACGGGCCGCTTCCCGATGGTCCGTCCCATCCCTGCGCGCCAGTCACGGCCCGTCGATCAGCCTACCGGGCGCACCGAAAGCCGAAGGTCCCGCGTCCACCATGCGAGCGAGGTTGACGATTCCTCTCACTGCTGAAACCGCGGCAGGGAGATTCCCTTCTGCGGCCCGTGGGCGGCAGGGAGGGCTTCACGCATCCGCCTCCCGCGCTGGGCGGGGACCCGCACCGTCGGGGTGCTGCGCGTGCTGTTGGTGACCGAGCCACTCGTCCAGCGGGCTCGGGCCTCGATCTCGGTCGAAAACCTCCCCTGCCCGGCAAGGCGCAAGGTCACACCGCGCTGCTCGTGGACATGGATCCGCTGGTACAGCGCCATGTTCCACAGCGCCCGAGCAGTGTGCCCCCACGCCTCAAGCCGACGAGCAGCATCGAGCTTCGGGTACAACCGGTACCGGCGTCCGCCGTCAGCCCTGGACACAAGAACACACCTCCCCTCTACACCTGCTGGATTAATGATGGTGCAGAGACCCCGGGCGGTCCCAAGACTCCGAGATCGTCACCCTGACGGCGGATTCGTCACATTTAAAGCGAGGGGGTGCAGCAGACGATCCCAAGAGAAGTCCACGCTTGTCTTTTGGAGGTCCCGTGACCATGACGGACGCGCTCATCGCCGCCGCCGACGCGCACAGCGCGCATACCTACCACCCGCTGCCGGTGGTCGTCGCGACTGCCGACGGTGCGTGGATGACGGATGTGGAGGGGCGGCGGTATCTGGATCTGCTGGCCGGTTACTCGGCGCTGAACTTCGGGCACGGCAACCGTCGGCTGATCGCGGCGGCGAAGGCCCAGCTGGAGCGGGTGACGCTGACGTCGCGGGCCTTCCACCACGACCGGTTCGCGGCGTTCTGCGCGGAGCTCGCCGAGCTGTGCGGCATGGAGATGGTGCTGCCGATGAACACCGGCACGGAGGCGGTGGAGACGGCCGTGAAGACGGCCCGGAAGTGGGGGTACCGGGTCAAGGGCGTGCCCGCGGAGATGGCGAAGATCATCGTCGCGGGGAACAACTTCCACGGGCGTACGACGACCGTCATCAGCTTCTCGACGGATCCTGAGGCGCGGGCGGACTACGGGCCCTACACGCCGGGCTTCGAGATCGTGCCGTACGGGGATCTGACGGCGCTGCGTGCGGCGATGACCGAGAACACGGTGGCCGTGCTGCTCGAGCCGATCCAGGGCGAGGCGGGGGTGCTGGTGCCGCCGGCGGGTTATCTGCCCGCGGTGCGGGAGCTGACGCGGGAGCGGAACGTGCTGTTCGTCGCGGACGAGATCCAGTCGGGGCTGGGGCGGACTGGCACCACCTTCGCGTGCGAGCACGAGGGGGTCGTACCGGATGTGTATGTGCTCGGGAAGGCGCTGGGCGGCGGGATCGTGCCGGTGTCGGCGGTGGTGTCGAGCGCGGAGGTGCTGGGGGTGTTCCGGCCCGGGGAGCACGGGTCGACGTTCGGCGGGAATCCGCTGGCGTGTGCGGTGGCGCTGGAGGTGATCGCGATGTTGCGGTCGGGTGAGTACCAGGCGCGGGCCGCGAAGCTCGGTGAGCGTATGCAGGGGGAGCTGCGGGCGCTGGCCGGGACGGGGAGGGTGACGGCGGTGCGGGGGCGGGGGTTGTGGGCGGGGGTCGATGTCGCGCCGGAGTGTGGGAGCGGGCGTGAGGTGGCGGAGCGGCTGATGGATCTGGGGGTGTTGGTGAAGGACACGCGCGGGCCGACTGTTCGTATCGCCCCGCCGTTGGTCATTTCCGAGGAGGATTTGGATTGGGGGCTTGGGCAGCTGCGGGCTGTGTGTGGCTGAGGGGCGCTAGAGGATCACGTGGGGCAGGAAGCGGGCGTACCCGTCCGTCACCAAGCCCGATGACTCTCTGATGCCCAGGCCCGCCGACTCGTCCTCCACCACCCAGGCGCCCAGGACCACGTGGTTGCCGTCGAAGGTGGGCAGGGGGGCCAGCTGTTGGTAGCAGCACGGTTCGTCGGTGCGTAGGACGGGGGCCGTGCCGGGCTCGTGGATGGTCACGCCGGCGCCTTCGCGGCCCAGCAAGGGCTTGGCGACGTAACCCCGTTCGGAGGCCAGCTCGCGGGGGCCGTCCAGGTAGGCGGGGAGGAGGTTGGGGTGGTCGGGGTAGAGCTCCCAGAGGATGGCCAGGAGTGCCTTGTTGCTGAGGAGCATCTTCCAGGCGGGTTCGATCCACAGGGTGCTGCCCGTGCCGCCGCCGTTGTCGAGGGTGTCGAGGACGTGGCCGGCGAAGCGGTCGGTGGTGAGCCACTCCCAGGGGTAGAGCTTGAAGCAGCTGCGGATGAAGCGGAGCCGGTTGTCGACGAAGCGGCGGGAGAGGCGGTCCCAGCCGATGTCCTCCATGGGGATCCAGGCGGTGTCCAGGCCGGCCTGTTCGGCGGTCTCCTTCAGGTAGGCGACCGTCATCAGGTCCTCGCCGAGTTCGTCGGCGGTGGAGTGCGCGAAGTACAGGGGGCTGCCCGGCGGGAGGAGGGCGGCCTGCGTGCGCCAGGCGTCGACGAGGCGTTCGTGGAGGGAGTTCCACTGGTCGGCGCCGGGGAAGCGGTCCTCCATCCAGAACCACTGGGGGCTCGCCGCCTCGACCAGGGAGGTGGGGGTGTCGGCGTTGTACTCCAGGAGCTTGGCCGGGCCCGTGCCGTCGTAGCGGAGGTCGAAGCGGCCGTAGACGGACGGGAGTTCGGCGCGGCGATGCCAGGCCTCGGCGACCGCCGCGGCGAGGCGCGGGTCGGTGATGCCGAGGTCGGTGAAGCGGTCGGCCGTGACGATGTGGTCGGCGGCCGCCAGGCACATCCGGTGCAGTTCCTCGACGACCTCTTCCAGCGCCTCGACCTCGTCGAGGGTGAAGACGTAGTACGCGCTCTCGTCCCAGTAGGGGCGCAGGGAGCCGTCGGGGTGGCGGGTGAGCGGGTAGACGAGGCCCTGTTCCTCGACGGTCCGCTGCCAGTCGGGGCGGGGCTCGATGGTGTGGCGTTCCACGTACGGTGTCCCGGGCTCAGCCGCCGCCGCTGCCCGAGCCGGAGCAGCCGAAGCCGCCGCGGTCGACGGCCTCGCTGCGGCTGAAGGTGCCGGAGTCGGCGCGGCCGTTGCTGACGTCGGCGTCGTAGTACCAGTCGGCGTCGGCCGTCTTGGCCGTGCCGGTCTTCTTGCCGCCCTTGCCGGTCTTGCCCGACGACGAGGAGGAGCCGGACTTGCAGTTCTTGTCGGCGACGATCTTGTAGCCGTAGAGGGAGTCGTAGCTGTCGCGGTCCACGCAGCGGCGGTCGGGATCCGATCCGCAGGCCGTCAGGGTCGCCGCGACGACTCCCATGCCGCCCAGTACGACCGTGCTGGAACGCAGTCGCCTGCGTGTTTCCGCCATGTCCCCGTCTCCCCGTTGCCGTGCGTCGTCTGTTCGTGCGTTCGTGCGTTCTTGCGCTGATTTTCCGGCGGTCAGCCTAGAGATCGGTGAGAGAGCGTGTACACCGGCCCCCTGTCGTTGCGTCTGCCCCTACAGTCCTTTCGTGCTGTTTGGAATGGTGTGCGCGCTTGGTGCGGCGGTCTGCTTCGGTACGGCGACGGTGTTGCAGGCGATCGCCGCGCGGGCGGCGGCCGGTGGGGGCGGCGGGGAGGCGGCGCTGCTGCTGCGGGCGTTGCGGCAGTGGCGGTATCTGGCGGGGCTCGCGCTGGACGGGCTCGGGTTCCTGCTGCAGATCGCCGCGTTGAGGTCGATTCCCATCTACGCGGTGGGGGCGTGGCTGGCGTCCAGTCTCGCGGTGACCGCGGTGGTGGCGGCGCGGTTGCTGAGGGTGCGGCTGAGCCGGGTCGAGTGGGGCGCGGTGGCGGTGGTGTGCGCGGGGCTGGCGATGCTGGGGCTGGCGTCGGGAACGGAGGGCGAGGAGCCGGGGCCTGACTGGTTGTCGTACGCGATGCTCGGTGTGGCGGTGGGTGTCCTGGTGCTGGGGGTGGTGGGCGGGCGGCTGCCGGAGCGGGGGCGGGCGCTCGTGCTGGGGCTGGGGGCGGGGTTCGGGTTCGGGGTGGTGGAGGTGGCGGTCCGGCTCATCGACGATCTCGATCCGGGGGCGTTGTTCGGCAATCCGGCGACGTACGCGTTGCTGCTCGGGGGTGGGGCGGCGTTTCTGTCGCTGACCTCGGCGTTGCAGCGGGGATCGGTGACCGCGGCGACGGCCGGGATGGTGATCGGGGAGACGATCGGGCCCGCGGTGGTGGGGGTGGTGTGGCTGGGGGACCGTACCCGGGAGGGGTTGGCGTGGCTGGCGGTGGCGGGGTTCGTGGTGGCTGTGGCGGGAGCGTTGGGGTTGGCGCGGTTCGGTGAGGTCACCTCCGGCGATGAGGCCGTCGAGCGGGCGGGTGTCTCGGGGTGACCGCCAGTGGTCCGGCGGGTCCCGTAGCCGACGAGGTGTACGAGAAGGCCGCCAAGCACTTCGGCGAGACCGAACTCGCCCACCTCGTCGCCGCGGTCACCGTCAGGACAGCCACTTCCGCCACGTCGACTCGTGGCTGTCCACCCACTTCTTCGCCGCTTCCTCCGGCGTCATCTTCTGGTCGGCGATCATCAGGGACACCTCGTTCTGGTCCTCGGTGGTCCACTTGAACTTCTTCAGCAGGGCGGCCGCCTTGCCGCCCTGCTTGGCGAAGTCCGTGTTGAGGTACTTCTGGAGCGGGGTGTGCGGGTAGGCGCAGGCGACCTTCGCCGGGTCCGCGTCGCAGCCCTCCTTGTAGGCGGGCAGCTTCACCTCGGTCATCGGGACCTTCTTGAACAGCCACTGCGGGGCGTACCAGTACGTCAGGAAGGGCTTCTTCTCCTTGGCGAACTGCCGCATCTGGGTGATCTGGGCGGCCTCGGAACCGGCGAAGACGACCTGGTAGTCCAGCTTCAGGTTCTCCACCAGCGCCTTGTCGTTGGTGACGTAGGACGGCGAGCCGTCGAGGAGCTGGCCCTTGCCGCCGCTCTCGGGCGTGCGCAGCTGGTCGGCGTACTTGTTGAGGTTCTTCCAGTTCGTGACGTCGGGGTGCTGCTTGGCGAAGTACGTCGGGACGAACCAGCCGATGTGCCCGGTGACGCCGAGGCCGCCGCCGGGCGTGATGGTCTTCTTGTCCTTGACGTAGAGCTGCTCCTGGTCGGGGTGGCCCCAGTCCTCCATGATCGCGTCGACGCGGCCCTGGCTGAGCGCGTCCCAGGCGGGGACCTCGTCGACCTGGACGGTGTCGACGTGGTAGCCGAGCTTGTGCTCCAGGAGGTACTGGGCGACGGCCACGTTGGCCTGCGCCCCGACCCAGGACTGCACGGAGAGGGTCACGGACTTCGACCCCTGCGCGTTGGCGAAGGGCGAGGCCTGCTTGGTCATGTCGGCGGCGCCGCAGCCGGTCGCGGTCAGCAACAACAGCGCGCCCGCCATGGCGGTCGTACGTACTCGCATGTCACGCTCCCTTCTTCGCGCGGCGTTCGGTCGGCTGGGTCACCCGGTCGAGCATCAGGCCGAGGCAGACGATCGCGCCGCCGGCCACCAGACCGGTCGCGAGGTCGCCCTGCGCGAGGCCGAAGACGACGTCGTAGCCGAGCGCGCCGCCGCCGACCAGGCCGCCGATGATGACGACGGCGAGGACCAGTACCACGCCCTGGTTCACGGCGAGCAGCAACGACTCGCGGGCGAGCGGGAGCTGCACCTGGCGCAGCTGCTGGCCGCTGGTCGCGCCGAGCGAGCGGGCCGACTCCAGGGCGGCCGGGTCGACCTGGCGCAGGCCCTGCGCGGTGATGCGGACGACGGCGGGCAGCGCGTAGACCACGGCCGCGGCGACCGCCGGGGCGCGGCCGACGCCGAACAGGGCGACGACCGGGATCAGGTACACGAACTGCGGCATCGTCTGGAAGACGTCCAGGACGGGTCGCAGGGCCCGTTCGAAGCGGTCGCTGCGGGCCGCCCCGATGCCCGTAGCGAAGCCGAGGACGAGCGTCACGGCGACGGCGGCGAGGACCTGGGACAGGGTGTCCAGGGACGGCTGCCACACGCCGAGCACGCCGATCGCGGCCATGGCGAGGACGGCGGTGAGCGCGGTGCGCCAGGTGCCGATCAGCCAGGCCAGCGCGGCGACCACGAGCAGCACCGACCACCAGGGCAGCCACTGCAGGCCGCTGCGGACCGGGTCGAGGACCCAGGTGGTGAAGTGGCCGGCCCAGTCGGCGGTGCCGCCGATGTAGGGGACGCCGGAGTAGAGGTGGTCGGTCATCCAGTCGACGACGCGGTTGACCGGCTCGGCGATGGCGACCGTCCAGGACTCGGGCCACTCCAGGCGGCCCAGCAGACGCCCGGCGAGGGCGACGGCGACGGTGCCGAGGAGGGCGTAGAGCCAGTAGGTGCGGGGGGTGCCGGAGTGGGAGTCGCCGGATCCGCCGGCGGCGCCGGTCACCCGGTCCAGGACGACCGCGAGGAGCACGATGGGGATGCCGGCCGCGAGGGCCGCGCCGACGTCGACGGAGGCCAGCGCCTGGTACACGCGGTCACCGAGGCCGCCCGCGCCGATCACGGAGGCGATGACCGCCATGGACAGCGCCATCATGATCGTCTGGTTGAGGCCGAGGAGGAGCTCCTTGCGGGCCAGCGGGATACGCGCGGTCAGCAGGCGCTGGCGTGCGGTGGCGCCGAGCGAGTCGACGGCTTCCAGGACCTCCGGGTCGGCGCAGCGCAGGCCGAGCGCGGTGAGCCGGGCCATGGGCGGGGCGGCGTAGACGACGGTGGCGAGGACCGCGGCGGGGACGCCGATGCCGAAGACCAGGACGACGGGCAGGAGGTAGGCGAAGGCCGGCAGCACCTGCATGGTGTCCAGGACCGGGCGCAGGACGCGGTCCGCGCGGTCGGAGAGTCCGGCGGCGAGGCCCAGCAGGGCGCCCACGACGACGGAGGCCAGGACCGCGACCACCATCAGGGCCAGTGTCTGCATGGTCGGCACCCACATGCCGAGCAGACCGCAGGCGAGGAAGGCGGCCGCCGAGCCGAGGGCGAGCCTGATGCCCGCCACGCGCCACGCGACGAGGGCGCCGATCGCCGTCACGCCCGCCCAGCCGACGGCCAGGAGGGTGAGGTAGACGGCGCGTACGCCGAGCACGACCACGTTGCTGACATGGCCGAAGAAGTAGAGGAACAGCGGGTGGCTGTCGCGGTTGTCGATGATCCAGTCGCTGACGCCGGTCAGCGGCTTGGTCAGGTCGACGGTGAGTTCCTGCGGCCAGGTGCCGCTCGCCCAGCGGGAGTTGGCGAGGGGCACGAGGATCGCCGCGGCGAGCGCGAGCAGCAGGAGCTTGCGGACGGCCCGGTGCTTGAGGGCGCCCGGGAGGGCGACGCGGGGGGCGGAGGTGGTGATCGTGGCCATCAGGCGGCCTCCCTGTACGTCCCCGTCCCGGCCACGACGCCGAGGAGGCGCTCGTGGTCGACGACGCCGACGCAGCGGCCGTTGTCCACGACGCAGGCGGCCCGGCCGCTCTCGGAGACGACCCGGATGGCGTCGGCGACGACGGTGTCGGGGGCGAGGGCGCCGGAGTGGCCTGGGCCGCCGCAGTCACCGGCGCGCATGGCCGAGCGGACGGTGATGACCTGCTCGCGCGGCACGTCCCGGACGAACTCGCGGACGTAGTCGTCGGCCGGGGAGCCGACGATCTCCTCCGGGGTGCCCAGCTGGACGACCTCGCCGTCGCGCATCAGCGCGATGCGGTCGCCGAGCCTCAGGGCCTCGTTGAGGTCGTGGGTGATGAAGACCATCGTGCGGCCCTCCTCGCGGTGCAGGCGGATGACCTCCTCCTGCATGTCCCGCCGGATCAGCGGGTCGAGCGCGCTGAACGGCTCGTCGAACAGCAGCACCTCGGGGTCGACCGCGAGGGCGCGGGCCAGGCCCACACGCTGCTGCTGACCGCCGGACAGCTGGCCGGGCCTGCGCTGTTCCATGCCCTCCAGGCCGACCTTGTTGACGACCTCGGCGGCCTTCTCGCGGCGTTCGCCCCTGCCCATGCCCTGGATCTCCAGGCCGTAGGCCACGTTGTCGAGGACCGAGCGGTGCGGGAGCAGGCCGAAGTGCTGGAAGACCATCGCGGCGCGGTGGCGGCGCAGTTCGCGCAGCCGGGACTTGTCCATGGCGCGCACGTCCTCGCCGTCGATGGCGATCGTGCCGGCCGTGGGCTCGATCAGCCGGGTCAGACAGCGCACGAGGGTGGACTTGCCGGAGCCGGACAGGCCCATGACGACGAAGACCTCACCCTTGCGGACGTCGAAGGAGACGTCGCGGACGGCGGCCGTGCAGCCGGTGCGCTCACGCAGCTCGGCGGGCGGGAGCGAGGCGAGTTCGGGGTCGGCGGGGATGTCGTCGGCCTTGGGTCCGAAGACCTTCCACAGGCCGTCCACCGAGAAGACGGTGTCGTCGGTCGTGTCGTCGGACGTCTTGCGCTCCATGGACGTGGTCATCACGCCTCACCTCCGATCAGGTCGACGGCTCGCTCCCCGACCATGAGCACGCCGATCATCGGGTTGACGGCGGTCATGGTCGGGAAGACGGACGCGTCGGCGATCCGGATGCCCTCAAGGCCCCGGATCTTCAACTGGGGGTCGACGACGGCCAGTTCGTCGTCGGGCGCGCCCATACGACAGGTGCCCGCCGGGTGGTACACGGTGTGCGCGACCTTGCGCGCGTACTCGCTGAGCTCCTCGTCGCCGGTGACGTCGGGGCCGGGGGCCACCTCGCGCTTGAGCCAGCCGGCGAGCGGCTCGGCCTTGGCGATCTCGCGGGCGATCCTGATTCCGTCGACGAGGGTGCGGCCGTCGTGGTCGTCCTCGTCGGTGAAGTAGCGGAAGTCGAGGGCGGGCTTCACGGACGGGTCGGCGCTGGTCAGGTACAGGCGGCCGCGGCTCTTGGGCTTGGGGATGTTCGGGGTCATCGAGACGCCGAACTCGGGGCGTTCGTAGCCGAGACGCTCCGGGTTGTCCGTGAAGGGGATCTGGTAGAAGTGGAACATCAGGTCCGGGCCCGCGTGTTCGGGGTCGCGGCGCACGAACAGGCCCGCGTCGGAGTCCATCGCGGAGTTCTCCGGGAGGGGGCCGTTGGTCTCCCACACGATCACCGACTCGGGGTGGTCGAGCAGGTTCTCGCCGACGCCCGGCAGGTCGTGCGCGACGGGTATGCCGAGCGCCTCCAGGTCCGCCTTCGGGCCGATGCCGGAGTGCAGCAGCAGCCGGGGCGAGTCGACGGCACCGGCGCACAGCAGGACCTCGCGGCGGGCCTGTACGAGGAGTTCCTCGCCGTCCTTGGTGCGCACGTGGACGCCCCGCGCGCGGGTGCCGTCCAGGTCGAGCCTGTGGGCCCAGGTCTCCAGGAAGATGTGGAGGTTGGGCCGGTCGTCCATCACCGGGTGCAGGTAGGCCACCGAGGCGCTGGAGCGCTTGTTGTTCTCGGGGTGGTAGGCGAGGTCGAAGAAGCCGACGCCCTCGGTGAACGGCTTCTGGTTGAAGCCCTCGACCCGCGGGACGCCGATCGCCTTCTGCGCGGCGTCGACGAAGTCGCGGGCGATGGCGTTGCGGTCCTTCTCGTCGACCGGGACGATGTTGTTCTTCAGCCGCGCGTAGTACGCCTCCATGGGCACCGCGCCCCAGCCCTTGGCTCCGGCCGCCTCCCACTCGTCCCAGTCGGAGGGCAGCGGCTTGAAGGCGATGAGGGTGTTGTGGGAGGAGCAGCCGCCGAGGACGCGGGCGCGGCTGTGCCGGATGTGGGAGTTGCCGCGCGGCTGCTCGGTGGTCGGGTAGTCGTAGTCCAGCTCGCCGCCGAGCAGTCCCATCCAGCGGCGCAGGGTCAGGACGTCCTCGCGGTCGACGTCGCTGGGGCCGCCCTCGATGACGGCGACGGTGACGTCGGGGTTCTCGGTGAGGCGGGAGGCGATGACGGAGCCCGCTGTGCCGCCGCCGATGACGACGTAGTCGTACTCGTGGGTTTTGTCGGGCATGGGGGTGGTACTCCAGGGTGCGGTGAGGGGGGTGAACCGGAGGTCGGGGGACGGGGATCGAGCGGTCTGCGGGAGTGGGCTCAGCCCGCGAACCAGCGCACCGGCTTGGGCGCGAGGTTCTGGTAGACGTGCTTGGTCTCGCGGTACTCGGCGAGTCCGGCGGGGCCCAGTTCGCGTCCCACGCCGCTCTTTCCGAAGCCGCCCCACTCCGCCTGCGGGAGGTAGGGGTGGAAGTCGTTGATCCAGATGGTGCCGTGGCGCAGCCGGCCGGCCACCCGTCGGGCCCGTCCCGCGTCGGCGGTCCAGACACCGCCCGCGAGCCCGTACTCGGTGTCGTTGGCGAGCGCGATCGCCTCCTCCTCCGTGCGGAAGGTCTCGACGGTGACGACCGGGCCGAAGACCTCCTCGCGCACGACCCGCATCTCGCGGTGGCAGTGGTCGAGGACGGTGGGCTCGTAGAAGTAGCCGCCCGCGGGCCGCTGGGCGGACGGCTCGGGGCGCCGGCCGCCGGAGCGCAGGACCGCGCCCTCGGACAGGGCGGACTCGACGTACGCCTCGACCTTGTCGCGCTGCTGCTCGGAGACGAGGGGGCCGCACTCGACGGCGTCCTCCGTGCCGCGTCCGAGGCGGATCTTCTCGGCCCTGCGGGCGAGTTCGGCGACGAAGCGTTCGCGGACGCTCTCCTCGACGATGAGGCGGGCACCGGCCGAGCAGACCTGGCCGCTGTGGATGAAGGCCGCGTTGAGGGCCTGGTCGACGGCGGTGTCGAAGGCCTCGTCGGTGGCGCAGGCATCGGCGAAGACGACGTTGGGGTTCTTGCCGCCGAGTTCGAGGGCGACCTTCTTGACGGTGGGGGCGGCGGCCTGGGCGACCTTGGTGCCGCTGACCAGGCCGCCGGTGAAGGAGACCAGGTCGACGTCGGGGTGCTCGGCGAGGCGGGCGCCGACCGAGTGGCCGGGGCCGGTCACGATGTTGGCGACTCCGGCGGGCAGCCCCGCCTCCAGCAGCAGGTCGATCACGGCGACCGTCGTCAGCGGGGTGATCTCGCTCGGCTTGATCACGAAGGTGTTGCCGGCCGCGAGCGCGGGGGCGATCTTCCAACTGGCCTGGAGCAGCGGGTAGTTCCAGGGCGTGATCATCGCGCACACGCCGACGGGCTCGTGTACGACGACGCTGTGGATGTCCGTCGAGCCCGCGTCGACGACCCGGCCGGGGGACTCGGCGGCGACGAGGTCGGCGAAATAGCGGAAGGCGTCGGCGACGCAGTCGATGTCGACGCGGCCCTCCTCGACGGTCTTGCCCGCGTCCCGGCTCTCCAGCAGGCCGAGCTGCTCGCGGTCGCGGGTGAGGAGGTCGGCCACGCGGCGCAGCACGGCGGCACGGTCGCGCGCCGGCGTGCGCGGCCACGCGCCCTCACCTCCGGCGAAGGCGCCGTGGGCGGCCGCGACGGCCAGGTCGGTGTCCTTCTCGTCGCCCTCGGCGACCACGGCGAACGTCAGCCCGTCCGCGGGGTCGAGGATCTCGCGTGTGGCGCCGGAGACGGCTTCACGCCACTCCCCACCCGCGTGGATGGTCTTCCGCGCCTGCTGCTGCGTACTGTCCGCCATGCTCGGTACTGCCTTCCGTTCCTGTTCAGCCCCCCTGCATCACACGCGTGTCACTCACGTGGCATGCCGAGCGCTTGCCCGTGCCCTTCGAATGCATGCGCAATCCCTGGCCGAAAGTGCGCTGCATCACGGAACATGGGGACAAAGTCGGGCGAACTGGACTGCCTTAGAAGTCGATGCGCATCACCACCCGCCGGAGTGTGGGCCGGCTCACCTCCGTGAACCCGGCCTCGGCGAACACCTGGCGGCTGCCGACGTGGAGTTCACCCCAGGTGATCTCCACACCCGGCGTGGTGAGCATCGCGTACGCCTCCAGCGCGCGGGCGCCGCGCTCGCGCGCGAAGGGGACCGTGGCCCGGGCGAGGCCGTAGGTGACACCGCGTCGACGGAAGCCGCGGCGCGTGAGCAGACAGGTCACCGCCCAGACACCGTCGTCCGCCTTGTCCTCGTCCCGGCCCGTCCAGGGGACGCGGGTGCGCAGCAGCCGGGGGTAGGCGGTACGCGGCTCGACGGCCGCCCAGCCGACGGGGTCGCCGTCGAGGTAGGCGACCAGGCCGGTGGTCGAGTCGGCACCGGGATTGCCGCAGCCGGACTGCTCGCGCAGGCGCCCGGCGCGCTCCTCGGGCGTGGCCGCGCTCCACTGGTGGTCCAGGACCTTGTAGCGCCGGCAGTAGCAGCGTCCCGGGTAGTCGGTGGTGCCGAAGACGGTGCGCAGGTCGTCCCAGGGCACCTCGTTGGCGGGGCGGACGTCCAGGGCCTCGGGCGGGATCGGGGCGTCGCTCACCGGGGCGGGTCCTCCCCCACCCGGCCGTCGACCGACTCCCGTATCAGGTCGGCGTGGCCGACGTGGCGGGCGTACTCCTCGATGACGTCGATCAGGATGCGCCGCAGGCTCGGCGCCCGTCCGTCGGGCCAGGAGAGGCGGGCCGGGGTGTCCAGGCCGCCCTCGGCCAGCACCGGACGCAGGTTCGCCCGCGAGGCGGCCACGGCGTTCTCCCAGAGCGCGTACAGCCGCTCGGGCGGGTCGGCTGCGGCCGAGTGCCACTCCCAGTCGGGGTCCGCGTCCCAGTCGACGGCGTTCCACGGCGGACCGTACTCCCGGCCGAGCAGCCTGCGGGAGAAGTACTCCTCCTCCACCAGCGCCAGATGCTTCAGCAGCCCGCCCAGGGTCATCGGGGAAGAGGCGAGCCGCGCGTTCAGGCCGTCCGTGTCCAGATCCCCGCACTTCCACGCCAGCGTCCTGCGCTGCCGCTCCAGTGAGCCGATCAACGTGTCCGCCTCGTCGCCCGCGACGGGCGGCTCCCACGGCACGGCTTCGATGTTCTCGCTCATGGTCGGCAGGCTACGGTCCATTCGGGACGATCCACTGCCGGAATTCCCATGAAGGTGGCCCACGAAGCCGACGCGGGCCCAAGATCTTCATCAGACTTCTAGGCGCACTCCCGGCCCGCCGGGCAGAACGAGGTCACGGCCGTGGTGAGCGGGTCGCGCACCTGGGTGGGGGTGAGGGCTTCGGGGCCGCTGGAGCGGATTGCGTAGAGGGTGCCGTCGGCCGCGCGGAAGCGGTGGTCGACGACCCGGCGGGGGCCGAGGTCGGCGTCGTCGTAGCGGTAGGTCACCTCGGCCCAGGTGTCGCCCGAGGCGCGGTCGAGGGCCCGGTAGCCGGGCTGGAGCGCGAAGCCGTAGCCGGGGTCGTTCTCGGCGAGGTCGAGGGACTGGGCCGGGCTGTCCTCGGCGAGCGCGAAGATCTGCAGGCGGCGGCCGTCGCCCGGCGAGTCGTAGGAGACCACCGGGGCCAGCTGTCCCTGCTTCTGTCTGCGGGTCCAGCCCTCGGGGACGCTGAGCGAGTAGCCGACGGGGTCCTCAGCTCGGCGGTAGCCGGCCTGCGAGGGAGTGGCGGTGGTGACGCCGATGCTCGTGGAGGGCGTGGCCCCCGTCCCGGTCGTGTCGTCGCGGGTGAGGTACCAGGCACCGGTTCCGGCACCCACGCCGAGGAGCACCGCGAGGGCGAGCGCTGCCGGCAGCCGACTCGGCGAGCG
The DNA here is from genome assembly GCF_042888465.1 of Streptomyces sp. NPDC002888. Taxonomy (NCBI): domain Bacteria; kingdom Bacillati; phylum Actinomycetota; class Actinomycetes; order Kitasatosporales; family Streptomycetaceae; genus Streptomyces; species Streptomyces sp. NPDC002888. The sequence goes on from NZ_JBIAPU010000003.1 coordinate 334,131, forward strand.
CCGGGGAGCGGGGGCGGCGGGGTACGGCTGTGCGGCCGGGGCGGTGGGGTGCGGCGGCGGTGTCCACGCCTGCGGCGGGCCGGCGCCGATGTGCGTCTCGGCGGACGCCCAGTCGGGCTCCTGCCTCGCACCCAGGCCGCCTCGCCGCTGTCCTCGCTGGGTTCGTGTTCCGCTCCGGAACCGGAGCTGTAGCCGTACCACCCGCTCATCGCGTCGCACCCCCGAATCACCCTGCTGGGCACCTTTTCCGACGGTAGCGACGAAAACGGCCACGGGCCCCGTTCCGGAAGGAACCGGAACGAGGCCCGTGCGGGATCGTGACAGAGCGAGCCGGTCGGCTCGGTCGCCTTCGGCTCAGATGAGGCCGAGGCCGCGGACCGCCTCGCGCTCCTCCGCCAGCTCCTGCACGGAGGCGTCGATGCGGGCGCGGGAGAACTCGTTGATCTCCAGGCCCTGGACGATCTCGTACTTGCCGTCCTTGGTGGTGACCGGGAAGGAGGAGATCAGGCCCTCCGGGACGCCGTAGGAGCCGTCCGACGGGATGCCCATGGAGGCCCAGTCGCCCTCGGCCGTGCCGTTGACCCAGGTGTACACGTGGTCGATGGCTGCGTTGGCTGCCGACGCGGCCGAGGACGCGCCACGGGCCTCGATGATCGCGGCGCCGCGCTTGGCGACGGTCGGGATGAAGTCCTCGGCCAGCCACTTCTCGTCGTTCACGACCTCGGCGGCGTTCTTGCCGGCGACCGTGGCGTGGAAGATGTCGGGGTACTGGGTGGCGGAGTGGTTGCCCCAGATGGTCAGGCGCTTGATGTCGGCGACCGTCGAGCCCGTCTTCTTCGCGAGCTGGGTCAGCGCGCGGTTGTGGTCCAGGCGGGTCATCGCGGTGAAGCGCTCGGCCGGTACGTCCGGGGCGGCGGCCTGGGCGATCAGGGCGTTGGTGTTGGCCGGGTTGCCGACGACCAGGACCTTGATGTCGTCCGCGGCGTGGTCGTTGATGGCCTTGCCCTGCGGCTTGAAGATGCCGCCGTTGGCCTCCAGGAGGTCACCGCGCTCCATGCCCTTGGTGCGCGGGCGGGCGCCCACGAGGAGGGCGACGTTGGTGCCGTCGAAGGCGACGTTCGGGTCGTCCGTGATGTCGATGCCCTGGAGCAGCGGGAACGCGCAGTCGTCCAGCTCCATGGCCGTGCCCTCGGCGGCCTTCAGTGCCGGGGTGATCTCCAGCAGACGCAGCTTGACCGGCACGTCCGCGCCGAGCAGCTGGCCGGAGGCGATGCGGAAGAGCAGGGCGTAACCGATCTGGCCGGCCGCGCCGGTGACGGTGACGTTCACGGGAGTGCGGGTCATGGCGTTCTCCGTATGACAGCTGGCGATGGGGCGTCCCTGCCCCGGACGTTTGATCGATCTCTTGGTATCAAGAGATCGATCCAGCGGTCAGGCTATCGCGCATCCGGGATCTCGGACGGGCGGGGCCATGTGGCCCACCCCACAGAGCGACCTCCGCGGCAACGAAGAGGCGGCCGCCCGTCCGGGAGAGGTGGGACAAGGGCGGCCGCCGAGTGGGGGTACCGGGTTGCCGGACTCCCGTGGGGGTAACGTTCGCGTGCCCACGATTCCGGCGGCCATTCCTGTCCCACGCCTCTTTTCGGTCAGGGTTTTCAGCCCGGCCTGTTCGCTACGTCGTGCAGCCCTTGCGTCCGGACGCCAGCGCCCCGCACGCCTTCGCCTCGCCCGCGTCCTTCACGGCCACCATCGGCGTGTACGCGATGGTGTCGCCGACCGTGGTGACGCTTCCGGACTGCGCGGCCTTCCCCGCCGTCACGCGGACCTCGTCGCCCCGCACGGCCTGCGTGATCCGCCCCCAGGCGGCACCGCAGGTCTCGCTGTAGCGGACCTCGACGACGGCGGTGCCGACGGTCGCGGTCCTGGCCGTGGTCACAAGATCGCCACTGCACCCCATGCTCTCCGCGTCCTTGCCGGTGCAGGACGCGCCGCTGCACTTCACCCCGGCCGGCAGGTCAGGGTCTACAGCGGCTGACTGCGCGGGCGACTTGGGGCCACCCTCGTCCTTCTTCCCGCCGTCGCCCGGGAAGAAGAACACCGCGGCGATGAGGGCCAGCGCACCGGCGACGCCCGCGAGGAACATCGTCAGCCGCCGTCCGCCGCCTCCTGCCCCGGAGGAACCGTCGGCGCCCGGATCCCGCGGCGGCGGCCCGAACGGGCTCACGGCCTCGGCCGGGGAGGCGGGGGAGGCCGGACGCGCCGGGGACTCCGCGCCGCCGAAGGCGCGTCCGCCCGGCTGCGACGGCCCCTTGTACCCGGCCATCCTCCACGAGTTGCCGCCCGAGTCACCCACCACGGAGCCGCCGCCCGAGCTGCCACCGGGCGCGCCCGTGACACCGCCCCCGGGCCTGCTCGACGGGCCCCTCCGCGCGGCGCGCTCACGCTCGCGCTCGTCCGCCTCGGTCACCGTCGGCTGCGCGGGCACCGACGAGACCGACGAGCCGGCCGAGACCGATGAGGCCGACGAGGCCGAGGAGGCCGAGGAGGCCGACGTGACCGGCGGGATCGTCGGGACCACTCCCGCCGGGCCCGCGATCCCCGGCGTCACCGTCGCACTGCCGCCCTTGCGTACCGCCTTGCCCGGCTTGACGCTCCCCGCAGGCGCACCCGACTCCCCCAGCGCGGCACGCGCCTGGGAGATGCGGATCGCCTCCATGGTCCGGTCGTGGCGCATCTCCGAGCGGCTCCAGGCGCGCTCGGCCAGCTCCCACATGGTCGTCAGATGGACGGGATGTGTGCCGGTCACCTCGGCCAGGGCGACGATCGCGCCCTTCGGCGCGAGCAGCCGCCCGTTGAGATAACGCTCCCAGGACGTCTTGCTGTAGCCCGTGCGGTCGGCCACCGCCGCGATGCTCAGTCCACTGCGGTCCACGAGTCGCCGCAGCTGACTGGCGAACTCCTTGACCTGCGGATCGAGTTCATCCGGCAAGGCCCTCCAACGAGGCATGAAACCCCCCTCTTCCCCCCTGTACGTACTGCCTCCGCCGAGCCCCCGTCGGGCTACCCCAAGGGATGCGCCCACCAAGGAAGATGGTTCCCGGCTCGTCCAGGTTGGACACGTTAGCCCCGCTGTACGGGTGAATTGGGGTACATCCGCGAACTTGTCAATGCTTCGACACAACCAGCACACATGCGTGACCTCGTACGCCACTGGGGCGTTAAGCACCCCCGGGCGTCACCCGAAGGCGAGGGTGCCGGCGACGGCTGTGAGGAGCAGCGCGAGGAGGAGCAGGACGGCGTACAGCAGGAGGCGTCCGGCGGGGCGGGGCGGCGGGTCCTCGTCCAGACGTTCCCACCACGGGATCGTCGGGTCGTCCTCGTACGCCCCGGCCCCGCAGGCCCCGGGCTCCTGGGCGGGCGGTGACGCCGGGCGCGGCCAGGCCTCGACGGCCAGTTCCCAGCGCACGGCGCAGCGCTCGGCGTCCGGTCCGGTGAGGCCCGCGACCCGGCACAGGGCGGCGACGGCCTGCCGGGGCGGTGGCTGGACGGCGTTGAGGTAGCGCTGCCAGGAGGACTTGCTGTACGCGGTGCGGGCGCCGAGCGCGGCCAGGCTGAGGCCCGTGCCGTCCTTCAGCTGCCGCAGGTGTTCCACGAAGTTCCGCACCTCCGGCGGCAGCTCGTCCGGCAGCGGCTGCCAGGCGCCCATCACCCACCTCCACGGCGTCGTCGCCCGTGTTGTTCCCGATCCGATCAGGTGACGACGCGAGGCGGTCGATCGGTTCCCGGGGCCGGCTCGGCTGTGGCAGGGCGCGGACACCGTAGCGGAACGGTCACTTCCGAGACACAGCGCGCGGACAGCCGTTGAACAGGCAGTTCACGGTGCGGGAGCGTTGTCCCCGGCGGCGGCCCGTCCTTACCTCGGGGGAGGGGACGGGCCGCCGTCTCGCGGGGTGGTCAGCTGCTGACGGTGAAGTGCAGCGTGTCCTTCAGGAACGGGATGCGCAGCCAGGGGTCCGGCTGGACCATCAAGGCCAGCAGCACGATCACCAGGCCCAGCCCGCCGTACGTGACGATGTCCGTGAAGCGGGAGCGCACCGCGAGCATGCCGACGCCGGGCAGGACCCAGCGCAGGACGGCCCCGCCGAGCAGGGCGACGCCGATGAGCAGCGTGCCGATCCGGAACAGGTCGAAGGCCGTCAGCAGCAGGCCGAGCGCGACCAGGGAGAGCACGGCGAGCATCGGCCACTGCCGGGCGGGCGCCGGGGCGTCCTGGGGCGCGGCCCGGCCGCCGCCCTCCGGGCGCGCGGTGTCCTTGGTGAACAACGGGAAGCGGCGGGTGGTGCGGCGCGGGTGGCCCTCGGCGTCGGGCGCGCTGATCGCGTCGCGGACCGTCGGTTCCGCGTTCTCGGGGGTGTTCTCCGGTTCAGCCGACACTGCGCTCCGCCGCCTCGACCACGTTGACGAGCAGCTGGGCACGGGTCATGGGGCCGACGCCCCCCGGGTTCGGGGAGATCCAGCCGGCCACCTCGGTGACATCGGGGTGGACGTCGCCCACGATCTTCCCCTCGGCGCTGCGCGAGACGCCGACGTCGAGGACGGCCGCGCCCGGCTTGACGTCCTCGGCCCGGATCAGGTGCGCGGAACCGGCCGCGGCGACGATCACGTCGGCCCGCTTGAGGTGGGCGGAGAGGTCCCGGGTGCCGGTGTGGCACTGGGTGACCGTGGCGTTCTCGCTGCGCCGGGTCAGCAGCAGCGGCATCGGCCGGCCGATGGTCACACCGCGGCCGACGACCACGACCTCGGCGCCCTTGATCTCGACGCCGTGGCGGCGCAGCAGGGTGAGAATGCCGTTGGGGGTGCAGGGCAGCGGGGCCGGCTCGCCCAGCACCAGACGCCCCAGGTTCATCGGGTGCAGACCGTCCGCGTCCTTGTCCGGATCCATCAGTTCGAGGATGCGGTTCTCGTCGATGCCCTTGGGGAGCGGCAGTTGAACGATGTACCCGGTGCACTCCGGGTCCTCGTTCAGTTCCCGTACGACCGCCTCGATCTCCTCCTGCGTCGCCGTACCCGGCAGCTCGCGCTGGATGGAGGCGATGCCGACCTCGGCGCAGTCGCGGTGCTTGCCGGCGACGTACTTCCGGCTGCCGGGGTCGTCCCCGACGAGGATCGTGCCGAGGCCGGGTGTGATCCCCTTCTCCCTCAGCGCCGCCACGCGGACGGTCAGATCGGATTTGATCGCGGCTGCGGTGGCCTTGCCATCGAGAATCTGGGCGGTCATGGACCCATCCTCCCGGATGACCGGCCCCCGGTTCCAATCCGGGTAACCCCTGTGCAGGCACGGCACCACTCGTGGCGAATCCCGCCATGATCGGTGATGTTGCACTTGCACAACACATACGAATTGTGGCTGGACAAGGCAGCGGCGCCTGAAGAACGATGAACGGACAGTGCCGCGGGCAGTATCGGGGGGACGCACCGCTTCTGTGACCTTTCCTCCGCCACGGCCGCGCGCCGTCCCCGCACTAGCAACAGACGGAGGAACACCGCCATGAGTTACGGCGATCCCAACAACCCCTACGGCGCTCCCCAGGATCAGCAGCAGCCCGGTTACGGCTACCCGCAGCAGCAGCCCCCCGCCCCGGGCTACGGCTACCCGCAGGCCCCGCCGGTGGGCGCCTACCCCGGCGCCGCCGCCCCGACAACGATGCCCGGCACGGTGAACACGGCTCGTGTGCTGCTGTGGATCATCGTCGGTCTGCAGATCCTCGGCGTGGTCCTGTTCGCCGCCGCCGCCGTCAGCGTCAACGCCGCGAAGAACGACGACGCGTTCAAGGACAGCCCCGCCTTCCAGGACCTGGCCGACCAGGGCGCCGGCATGATGTGGGGGATCACCGTCTTCGCGCTGGCCTGGGCCGTGTTCGCGATCGTGCTGGCCACGAAGTTCAACACCGGCCGCAACGGCGTCCGCGTCACGCTCCTCGTCTTCGGCATCATCACCGCGGTGCTCGGCATATACCCGTTCGTCCTCGTGGGCCTCATCCACACCGTGCTCGCCATCCTGGTGGCCGTGTTCGTCGGCAACGCCAATGGCAAGGCGTGGTTCAACCGCCCGCAGTACTGAGCGGCTTCGCGTCCCCCGACATCCGAGGGCCGTGTCTCACCCGTACGGGGAGACACGGCCCTGGTGCGTCAGGCCGCCGCTCGCACTCAGTGGAAGAAGTGGCGCGTCCCGGTGAAGTACATCGTGACGCCCGCCTTCTGAGCGGCCTCGACGACGAGCTCGTCGCGGACCGAACCGCCCGGCTGGACCACGGCCTTGACGCCCGCCTCGACGAGGATCTCCAGCCCGTCGGGGAAGGGGAAGAACGCGTCGGAGGCGGCGTACGACCCCTGCGCGCGCTCGGCGCCCGCCCGCTCCACGGCCAGCTTCGCGGAGTCGACGCGGTTGACCTGTCCCATGCCGACGCCGACCGAGGCGCCGTCCTTGGCGAGCAGGATCGCGTTGGACTTCACGGCCCGGCAGGCCTTCCAGGCGAAGGCGAGCTCCTTGAGCTCGTCGCCGGTGAGCGCCTCACCGGTCGCCAGGGTCCAGTTGGCCGGGTCGTCGCCGTCGGCCTGGAGGCGGTCGGCGACCTGGAGCAGGGCGCCGCCGTCGATCGGCTTGACGTCGACGGGGTGCGCGGGGCTGTCGGGGCAGCGCAGCACGCGGATGTTCTTCTTCTTCGCGAGGGCCTCCAGCGCGCCGTCCTCGTAGTCCGGCGCGACGATGACCTCGGTGAAGATCTCCGCGACCTGCTCGGCCATCTCCTTGCTGACCGGCCGGTTCACGGCGATCACGCCGCCGAACGCGGACAGCGGGTCGCAGGCGTGCGCCTTGCGGTGCGCCTCGGCGACGTCGGCGCCGGTCGCGATGCCGCACGGGTTGGCGTGCTTGATGATCGCGACGGCGGGCTCGTCGTGGTCGTACGCGGCACGGCGGGCGGCGTCCGTGTCCGTGTAGTTGTTGAACGACATCTCCTTGCCGTGCAACTGCTCGGCCTCCGCCAGGCCACCGGTGCCGGCGGTGTAGAGGGCGGCGGGCTGGTGCGGGTTCTCGCCGTAGCGCAGGGTGTGCGCGCGCTCCAGGCTGGTGGCGAGGAACGACGGGAACGGCGAGTCGTCGGCCGGGGCGTAGGCGGAGGCGAACCAGGAGGAGACCGCGATGTCGTACTCGGCGGTGTGCCGGAAGGCCTCGGCGGCCAGACGCTTGCGGGTGGCGAGGTCGAAGCCGCCGCCCTGCGCGGCCGAGAGAACGTCGGCGTAGCGGGCCGGGCTGGTGACGACGGCGACCGACGGGTGGTTCTTGGCGGCGGCGCGGACCATGGAGGGGCCGCCGATGTCGATCTGCTCGACGCACTCGTCGGGGGACGCCCCGGAGGCGACGGTCTCGCGGAAGGGGTAGAGGTTGACCACGACGAGGTCGAACGGCTCCACGCCCAGCTCGGCGAGCTGCTGCCGGTGGTCCTCGAGCCGCAGGTCGGCGAGGATGCCGGCGTGGACCTTGGGGTGCAGGGTCTTGACGCGGCCGTCCAGGCACTCGGGGAAGCCGGTGAGCTCCTCGACCTTGGTGACCGGGACGCCGGTCGCGGCGATCCGCGCGGCCGTGGAGCCGGTGGAGACGAGCTCGACGCCGGCCTCGTGCAGCCCGCGGGCGAGCTCCTCGAGCCCGGCCTTGTCGTAGACACTGACCAGCGCGCGACGGATGGGCCGCTTGTTGCTCTCGGCGGTCACTGGATAACTACCTTTCGTCCCTCAATGCGATAGCCGTTGCGGGCGAGCCGCCCCACGACCTCGACGAGCAGCCTTCGCTCGACTTCCTTGATGCGCTCGTGCAGAGCGCTCTCGTCGTCCTCGTCCCGGATTTCCACCACGCCCTGGGCGATGATCGGTCCGGTGTCGACGCCGTCGTCGACGAAGTGGACGGTGCAGCCGGTGACCCTGGCGCCGTACGCGAGCGCGTCGCGCACCCCGTGGGTCCCCGGGAAACTGGGGAGAAGGGCGGGGTGGGTGTTGACGAACCGCCCGCCGAAGCGCGCGAGGAACTCCTTCCCCACGATCTTCATGAACCCGGCGGACACCACGAGGTCCGGCTCGTGGGCGGCGACCGCCTCGGTGAGCGCCGCGTCCCACTCGTCGCGGCTGCCGTGGTCCTTGACCCTGCACACGAAGGTCGGCAGCCCGGCACGCTCGGCGCGCGCGAGCCCCTCGATGCCGTCACGGTCGGCGCCGACGGCGACGACCTCGGCTCCGTACGCCTCGACACCGGCGGCTGCGATGGCGTCGAGGAGCGCCTGAAGGTTGGTGCCGGATCCGGAGACCAGCACGACGAGTCGCTTGGCCACGGGCTTGGCCGCCACGGTGGGGCCCTTTCTCGGGGGAGCTTTTGTATGGTCGTACGAATGCTTCGCGCCCCGGGATACGGGGAAGTCTACGAAGCGGCTGACCGTCGGCAACGATACCGGCACTCCGGACAGCCCCCATGGGACGGGGGCGTGGCCGGAAGGTAGCGTCTGCGAGGAGCGGGCTTGGGAACGCGGTCGTCGTGCGGTGCGTTGCCCAAGTGACAGCTCCCGCGGAGCCATGCCAGACCGTCGTATTCACCAAGGGGAAGACGCTCACTTGATGCCGGACCGCAGCCTGCGACTCCTCACGCTCCCCCCGCAGTCGGTGCAGGGAGGGGAGCGCCGCGGCGTGCTGCTGCGGGAGCGCCCAGCCTCACCGCCCGACGCGCCTTCGGGTGACTCGCCTTCGGGGAAGAAGAACGGCGACGATCAGGGCGGCGGCCCCACCCAGGAGGACAACCCCTTCGCCCCGCCCCCCGAGGGCACCCCCGACCGCCCCTGGCAGCCCCGTCACCCCGCACCCGGTGGCCGGGACGACTCCGCCGACACCCCGCCCGCCGGCTCGCCCTGGGGCGGTCAGTGGAGCGACCGTCAGCCCGGCCGCTCCCAGGGGGGCGGCTTCGGCGAGCGTCCCGGCGCGAGCCCCGAGAAACCGGGCGGCACCCCCGGCCAGCCCCCTCGCTGGGACCCCGCAGACCCGGTTCAGCGCCACGCGCGGTACGCGTTGCTGTGCGGCATGTGGGCCTTCTTCTTCGCCCTCTTCAGCTGGCCGTACGTGGCCCTGCTGCTGGGCGCCCTCGCCCTCTACTGGGGCATCAGCGCGCTGCGCGTCAAGCCCCGCAACCCCGACCCCGCCGCCGCGAACATGGGCGCCCGCTCGCAGACGACGGCCGCGGTGAGTGGCCTGGTCACGGCGTCCCTGGCCATCGCCCTGGTCGCCATCACCTTCACCGCCCAGCTCGTCTACCGCGACTACTACACCTGTACGGGCGACGCCCTCACCAACGAGGCGAAGCAGTCCTGCAAGCAGCTGCTGCCGGAGGAGCTGCGGGGGGTGCTGGGCGCGGATAGCTGAGCGGGAGAGGAGCTGAGCGCGGGGCGAGTCCTCAGGGAGTGTTCGGAGGGCCGGGGTCCGGCTCCGGTTCCGGTTCCGGTTCCGGGAACACCGACGGCACCTGGTCCGGGGGCGCCGACCGCGTGGGGCCCTTGGGAGGGGTGGGTTCGACCGGCAGGAAGTCGTAGGGCTCGTCGGTGTCGTCGGTGGGGGGCGTCAGGGCTACGGCGGCCATCGCGTTGCCGCGACTGTCTCGTGCGCCTTCACTCGCGTCGGCGTGACCGCCCCGTGCCGCTTCCCTCGTCTCGCCGCGGCCGCCTCGCACCGGCCCCTTCGCGTCGCCGCGACCGTACATCGCGCGCACCGCCTCCCGCGCCTTGCCGGTGCTCGGGGCCTTGCCGGTGCTCGGGGCCTCGCCTGCTGAGACACGCCCCCGGCGACGCCGCGTCCGCATGCCTGCCACCACTGCCACCGGCACCGCCACCGGTACCGTCCAGACCAGCTCCGCGGCGCCCACCTGCCACCACACCGGTCCGAGGCGGGCAAGGGCGGCGACGCCGAGCGGTCCGCCCGCCAGCGCCGCGAGGGCGGCGAGCGCCGCCGCGCACAGCACGGCCGCCAGTACGGCCACAGCGGCCTTCCCGGCTCCCCCAGCCACCCCGCGCCCGCCGCCCCCCGCCCGTGCCGCGAACCAGCCCACCGTCACCCCGGCCGCCACCGGCACCGCACCCGCCGCCCAGGTCAGTGGCGTGCCGGGCCCGGCGTCCGGGACCGCCGCGAGCAGCGGAAACGGTGGCAGCAAGGGAGCGGGGGCCGAGGAGAGGGGGCTCACGACGTGCCCGGCACCGAGCAGGAATCCGGGGCCGACCGCGTAGGCGGCTCCCCACACCGCCGCGTTCGGCACCAGCGCCACGCACAGCAGCAGGACCGCGAAACGGCCCGACAGCCCCTCCGTCACCTGAAGGAACGACTCCCGCACCGCGTCGCCGTGCCACACCAGCGACACCGCCGACAGCAACGCCCCACCCCCGACGAGCACCGCGACGCCGGCCCCTGCCGCCCGCGCGGCCGCACCGAGCCGCTCGCGGGCGTCCGCCCCGAGGGCCGGCCACCGCGAACCGTGGGGAAGCAGGATCCTTACCGCTGCCCATCGCGGGCGCCCGTACGCCGTCCACACCCCCGCTGCCGCGGCCACCGCGACGAACACCGACAGGCTCGCGCCCGTACGGTCCCAGGACGGACGCAGGTCACCGCCCGCCGTGTACAGGGCGGCGGCCGCGCCGACGGCGAGGTAACCGAGGACGACACCCAAAAACGCCGCAACGCCGCCCACCGGCACCCCGTCCTCGTCCCCGTCCACCGCGTCCCGCGCTGCCCGGTGCACCAGCCAGGCGGGCAGCACGAGCAGCAGCAGGGGGGTGACGCCCACGGGCGCCGGGACCCCGGAGATCGTCTCGGTGCGGACCAGCTCCGCCCCGTGCGCCAGCAGCCACAGCGCGGCAGCGACGTGCAGCGCCCCGCCCGGCCCGCTGTCGGGGTACGGCGAGGTGATCCACAGCATCGTCACCAGCACGGCGAACGAGGCGAGCCCCAGCCCCGCCGCGAGTGCGCCGCACACGAGGCCGTCGGCCAGCCCTGGCGACCGGCCGCGCATGCCGGTGAGCAGGAGAGGCACGGACGGTCGGCGGTCGGTCATCTGCGTCACGACCGCCATGCTCCCAACGACACGCGCTTTCTCGTCGTAACAGGAGAACCACCGAAGTGTCGCTCAATATACGCTTATGTTCTTTTCCGCATGGAGGGGCGCCCGGTGATGCAGCGCCCTGCCACCCCGCTCCCCCCGCCCAAGGAACGGCGACGCCTGCGCGAGGCAGGCGCGTTGACGCAGGAGCAGCTCGCGGTGCGGCTGGGCGTCCCCCGCAGGACGGTGCGCGGATGGGAGACCGGCCGCACGGCTCCCCGCGGCCGGAAGGGGGAGGCGTACGCGAGACTGCTGGCCTCACTCGCGCTCAGAACACTGACAGAGGGCCGGGTTTTGAAGCCGGAGCCCGTCGAAACCCAGATCCCGGACCCGGCCCCCACCCTGACGCCCGCTCAGGCCTTCGACGCCCTGTACACCTGCTGCGCCCCCGCCCTCGTACGGCAGACGTATCTGCTCACCGGGCGCCGGGAGCTGGCGCGCGAGTCGGTCGAGCGGGCCTTCCAGGTCGCCTGGCAGCGCTGGCCGGAGGTGGCCCGGGACCGCGACCCGGCGGGCTGGGTGCGGGCGACGGCGTACGACTGCGCCCTCTCCCCCTGGCACCGGTTCCGCCTCCGCCACCGGCACCCCGAACCCCCGCCTGCCATCGCGAGCGACCGCGCCCTGCTGGACGTACTCGTGAACCTCCCGCCGTCGCAGCGCCGCACGCTCCTGCTGTACGACGGGGTCGGCCTCGACCTGCCGGAGACAGCGGCGGAGACGGAGGCGAGCACACCGGCGACCGCGCACCGCCTGCTGCACGCGCGCGAGGCCGTCATCGCCCGCCTCCCGGAACTGTCCGACCCGGCCCTGCTCCACCAACGCCTCGCCGAACTGGCCTCCGTGGAACGCCTCCGCGCCGACCGCCCCCGGGCGGTCCGCAACGCCGGCGAACGCCGAGCCCGCCTCTGGACCCGCGCCGCCATCGCCTTCACCATCGCCCTCATCGGCACGACCGCGCTCACCCTGAGAACGGCCCCCACCCACTACGAACCCCCGGTCCCCCCGGGCGAGGCGGTACAGGGGGTACCGCCGAGGATGGCGCCGGGGGCGCTGTCGGAGGAGGAGCTGGAACTACGCGAGATGCTGAAGGAGGAGATGGCGAGCGGCCCGGAGAGGCTGCAACCGCTGCCCCGCTAGCACCTGTCGATGTCACCTGGAAAACGCTGGTGGGCCCGCCCCCGGCAAGGGGAACGGGCCCACCAGCGCTCAGCCGGAAAGGCTCAGCCAGGAAGCTCAGCCGGCCAGCAGCTCACGCGCCAGCTTCGCCGTCTCGGTCGGCGTCTTGCCGACCTTGACGCCGGCGGCCTCGAGGGCCTCCTTCTTGGCGGCGGCCGTGCCGGAGGAGCCGGAGACGATGGCGCCGGCGTGGCCCATGGTCTTGCCCTCGGGCGCGGTGAAGCCCGCGACGTAGCCGACGACCGGCTTCTTCACGTTCTCCTTGATGAACGCGGCGGCCCGCTCCTCCGCGTCACCACCGATCTCACCGATCATCACGATCAGGTCGGTGTCGGGGTCGGCCTCGAACGCGGCGAGCGCGTCGATGTGCGTCGTGCCGATGACCGGGTCGCCACCGATGCCGACGGCCGACGAGAAGCCGAGGTCACGCAGCTCGTACATCATCTGGTACGTCAGCGTGCCGGACTTCGAGACCAGACCGATGCGGCCCGGCTTGGTGATGTCGCCCGGGATGATGCCGGCGTTCGACTGACCCGGGGTGATGAGACCGGGACAGTTCGGGCCGATGATCCGGGTCTTGTTGCCCTGCGACACGGCGTACGCGTAGAACGCGGCCGAGTCGTGGACGGCGATGCCCTCGGTGATGACGACCGCGAGGGGGATCTCCGCGTCGATCGCCTCGACGACGGCGGCCTTCGCGAAGGCCGGCGGCACGAAGAGGACGGACACATTGGCGCCCGTCTTCTCGATCGCCTCGGCGACCGTGCCGAAGACCGGGATCTCGTTGCCGTCGATGTCGACCGACGTGCCCGCCTTGCGGGGGTTCACGCCACCGACGATGTTCGTGCCGTCGGCCAGCATGAGCTTGGTGTGCTTCATGCCCGTGGCACCGGTCATGCCCTGGACGATGACCTTGCTGTCCTTGTTGAGGAAGATAGCCATGGCTGTGGTTTCCCTCGTCCCTTACTTCGCAGCCGCGAGCTCGGCGGCCTTGTCGGCCGCGCCGTCCATGGTGTCCACGCGCTGCACCAGCGGGTGGTTGGCGTCGGAGAGGATCTTGCGACCCAGCTCGGCGTTGTTGCCGTCGAGGCGGACGACGAGGGGCTTGGTGACTTCCTCGCCCTTGTCCGCGAGCAGCTGCAGCGCCTGCACGATGCCGTTGGCGACCTCGTCACAGGCGGTGATGCCACCGAAGACGTTGACGAAGACGGACTTGACGTCCGGGTCGCCGAGGATGATCTCCAGGCCGTTCGCCATGACGGCGGCGGAGGCGCCACCGCCGATGTCGAGGAAGTTGGCGGGCTTGACGCCACCGTGCGCCTCACCGGCGTACGCGACGACGTCCAGGGTGCTCATGACGAGACCCGCGCCGTTGCCGATGATGCCGACCTCGCCGTCGAGCTTGACGTAGTTGAGGTTCTTCTCCTTGGCGGCGGCCTCGAGCGGGTTGGCCGACTCCTTGTCCTGGAGAGCCTCGTGCTCCGGCTGACGGAACTCGGCGTTCTCGTCCAGGGAGACCTTGCCGTCCAGGGCGATGACGTCACCGGAGGCGACCTTGGCCAGCGGGTTGACCTCGACGAGGAGCGCGTCCTCTTCGATGAAGGTCTTCCACAGGGTGACCAGGACGTTGGCGACCTTGTCGGCGACCTCGGCCGGGAAGTTCGCGGCCTCGACGATCTCGCGGGCCTTCTCGGGGGTCACACCCTCGTTGGCGTCGATCGGCGTCTTGGCGACGGCCTCCGGACGGGTCTCCGCCACCTCCTCGATCTCCATGCCGCCCTCGACGGACGCGATGGAGAGGAAGGTGCGGTTGGCACGGTCGAGGAGGAAGGAGACGTAGTACTCCTCCAGGATCTCCGGGGCCGTCTCGGCGATCATCACCTTGTGGACCGTGTGGCCCTTGATGTCCATGCCGAGGATGTCCGTCGCGCGGGCGACGGCCTCGTCCGGGGTCGCCGCCAGCTTTACGCCGCCGGCCTTGCCACGGCCACCGACCTTCACCTGGGCCTTGACGACGGACTTGCCACCGAGGCGCTCGGTGGCTGCGCGGGCCGCCTCAGGCGTGTCGATGACTTCACCGGCCAGCACCGGTACATCGTGCTTGGCGAAGAGGTCCCTCGCCTGGTACTCGAACAGGTCCACGCGCTTCCGTCCCTATCAGTGATCTCGCGGTTCGTTGGATGCGTGGGCGTGCCGCGATGGGCAACGTGACGTCCGCCAGTCACTAGGAAGGCGCACACGGTGTCCGAGCGCGCGGCATGTCCGTCTCGCAGGTTATCCCCGCTTGCGGGGGGTCTCTAAATCGGCGGTCACACATGAGCGGTGATACCTGTCACATGATGCCGCCCTCACTGGCACGGCGTGCCGCGGGTGCGGGGCCTCACCGGGTTGGGGTTGACCCGGTGAGGCCCCTTGAACGGCCCCGAAGGGGCCCCGGCCGGATGATCCCCACCCCAATGGGGACCATCCGGCCCGGTCCGCGCGGCTTCGTCCGGACCGGCCGACGGCGTTCGGCCGGTCCGGAACCACGCCGCGCGGGGTCGATGGCCGTACGGCTGTCAGACGCCGTACGGGGTGGCGTGCCGCGCTCCGTACTGCGGCACGCTCTGGTGCTGGAAACCGGGAGTGAGCGAGTCGGCGACGCCTGCCGCACCGGTGGCGGCGTGGTGGGCCAGCGGGGCGGCGGTGGCCCCGACGGTTCCGGTCAGGTCCTCAGCGAAGGGCGCGACCCGGCCGGCGACGCCGTGGCCGAAGGGGGCGGCCTCGCCGACCACCCCGCCCGCGAACGGGGCCACGTCGCCCGTCACGCCGTACGCCAGCGTCGCGGCGCTGCCGCCGACGCCGTGCACGACGGGCCGCACGGTCTCGGTGACCGTGTCCACGACCGGCTCGACGGCCCAGGTGACCCCCTGCGCGAACGGCGGCACCTCACCCACGACGCCCTCCGCGAACGGCCCCACCTGCCCGGTCACCCCGTGCGCGAGCGGCGCCACGCCCTCGGCGACCCCACCCGCGAACGGGCCGACGTTACCCCTGACCCCGTACACCACCCCACCCGCGTCCACCACGGCCTGCCCGGCGACCGGTACGACCCCGTGGACGGCGGTGTGCACGGTGTGCACGGCGGTGTCGACGGTGGTGTGCACGACCGGCGGCAACACGGCCTCGGTGGGGTTGTGGGCAGCCTGGCCGACCAGGCCGGTGGCGTACGGGGGTACGTCGGCGACAGCGCCGCCGACAACGGGGTGGACACCGGAGACGGCCCCGGTGGCGACGCCCCGCACGCCGGAGACCGCGCCTTCGGCGACCGGCGGGACACCCTGTACGGCCCCGTTCACGACCGGCTGGACGTCGGCGACGGCCCCGTACGCCAGTGCGGTCGCCGCGTCGACGGTGTGCCACGCGACCGGTGCGACACCGGCCACGGCGTGTGTGGCGACGGGAGCGGCCCCGGCGACCGCGTCCTCGGCGACGGGCGTCACACCGGCGACCGCGCCACCGGCCACGGGCACGACACCGGCCGCGGCCCGGTCCGCCACCGGGAGCACCCCGTGCACCGCGGTGCCGGCGACCGGCGGGACGACCGCGTCGGACGTCGTGGAGACGATCGGCGTGACCGTGCCGGGGACGGTGAAGACGGTGCCGACGACCTGCTGCTTCACATCGGCGACCGTGCCGGTGACGTGGCTCGGGACGGCGGAGACGGTGGCGTGGGCGGTGGTCGTCGTCGACTTGGCGACGGCCCCGGCGGTGGCGGTCGCGCCGCCCACGCGGCCCTCGGCACCGGCGACCGTGCCGCGCAGCGCGCCGTCCGCACCGGCCGCCGTACGGTCAGCGCCCGCACCCGCGCCCGCGAGCTTCGTCTGGGCGGCGGCCAGGGCCTCCTCCAGCTCCGGGACGAAGGCGGAGAGCGGGCCGAAGAGGTAGTCGATGCCGTGCTGCGGGGAGGTGGGAGCGGAGGTGATCGCCTCGGCTGCCTTCTCCTTGACCGCTGTGACCGTGGCCTGCGCCTTGGCCCGGGCGGCGGCGCGGGCGGCGGAGCGGGCGGCCTTGGCGCCCTGGATGGCCTGGGCACCCCGCACCTTGGCGACACCGGTCTTGGCGTCGGTCTTGGCACCGGTCTTGGCGTCTGCCTGGCGGCGGGCCTGGTCTTCGGTGCCGGTGGCGTCGGCACCGGTGGACGTCACCGTGCCGACGGTGTCGGTGACCGTCGAGGTCGTGTCGTCCGTGGCGGTGCTGCGGGTGATGCCGGAGACGGTGTCCCGCACCTCGGAGACGACCCCGTCCGCGGTGGCGGTGAGCGAACCTGTGGCGCCCTGGGCGTCCGCGCCGACGTCTGTGCCGGTGCCTGTGTCTGTGCCCGTGTCTGTGCCGGTGTCGGCCGTCGGGTCCGTGGCGGAGAGGGAGGAGGCGGGCAGCTCGTCGGCGCTGGCGACCGTGGAGCCGAGCGCCCAGGCGCCGGTGACGCCGGCGGCTATGACGATGGAGCGGCGGATGTTCTTGTTCATGCGTACGTCAGATCCTTAGTGAAGCCGGGAATCCGGGACTTCGGGAGGCTTGGAGACATTCCGGTGAGTGGGCAGACCTGTGCCGCCCCCGCGCGGCAGGTCCGGGCGCGGGAAGGCCTGCCCTAGGCGGGGAAAAGAGGAATGTCCCGGTACCTGTCCCGGGTACCGGCCGCGTCCGTACGCGAGGTGGTGCCGGGCATGAGCGCCGGCGGCACCGGGTGGTGGGAGGTGACGGCATGCCCGTCGCCGTGCCGCGACGTGCCGTTGTCGAACGCCGCCTGGCTGCCCAGCACGCCGCTCGAACCACCGCCGGGCGCGTGCTGCTCCGGTACGTGACCGGGCCGGGCGGCACGCGAGGCGTGGTCGTGCGCTGCCGCTCCGTGCGCCGTGCCTACGACGGCTGGGAGCGGCCCGTAGAGCGCGGTTGTCGCCGCCGTACCGGCGTGCTGGTGCGGTCTCCGGCCGGACTCGTCCGAGGGCGAAGCCGGCGTGTCCGGGGTCTGCCCGGCCGGCAGTGGCGTGGACGTGACGGGCGTCGGCGGGGGCTGCCCCGGAAGCGGGGGCAGCCCGGGGAAGTCCGGGCCGTCCGACCAGCCCGGCAGGGTGGGCGGCGACGGTGCCTTGGGCAGCTCCGGCAGGCCGGGCAGCGAAGGCATCGAAGGGACGGAGGGATTCGGCCGCAGCGGCGGAGCCTCCCTCTGCGCCTCCGCCAAGGTCACCACTGGGGCGGTCACCGTCGAGGCCGTCTCCGGCGACGTACTCACCGCAGGTGCGGTCACCGTCGACGTGCTCACCGCAGGTGCGGTCACCGTCGACGTGCTCACCGCAGGTGCGGTCACCGTCGTCGTGGTCTCCGCCGCGTGCGCCTGCCCTCCGCAGAGGAACCCGAGCACGAACAAGCCACCCACCAGCAGCGCCACTTCGAGCGCACGCCGACCGGCCGCCGTGCGCAGGTCGCGCAGAGCGGTACCGGACAGGACTGCTGGCCAGGTCAAGAGAGGGATCGTCCTCAAGTACGGCGGAACGAGGTTCGTGTCGGCGCCGATGCGCCACGGGCGAGCGGAGCGTGGCGCACCGCTTGACGAGGCGTCGATCCTTGCACGGGACGCCCGAGGTTGCGCAAGCCCTCCGCTACCGATGCGTAGGCATGTCCGGATTTCGCTGGCCGAATTCAGTCGACAAATCGTCAGCGGACCGCTCGGACCGCTCTTCCAGGCCCCGTGGGCGTCACACCGGGTCCGGTACGGGCAGGGGCCGCTTCTCGATCGCCGCCGCCATCACCTCCGGGAAGAGGTCGGGAGTACAGGCGAACGCCGGTGCGCCGAGCGCCGCGAGCGCGGCCGCGTGCTCCCGGTCGTAGGCGGGAGCCCCCTCGTCGGACAGCGCGAGCAGCGTCACGAACTGCACGCCCGACGCCTTCATCGCCGCGACCCGCTTCAGCATCTCGTGGCGTATCCCGCCCTCGTAGAGGTCGCTGATGAGCACGACCACGGTGTCGGCGGGCCGGGTGATCTGCGACTGGCAGTACGCGAGCGCCCGGTTGATGTCGGTACCGCCGCCGAGTTGCGTGCCGAACAGGACGTCGACGGGGTCGTCGAGCTGGTCGGTGAGGTCGACGACCGCCGTGTCGAAGACGACGAGCCGCGTGCTGATCGACCGCATGGACGCGAGCACCGCCCCGAACACCGACGCGTACACGACCGACGCCGCCATCGACCCCGACTGGTCGATGCACAGGACGACGTCCTTCTTCACGGACCGCGACGCCCGCCCGTAGCCGACGAGCCGCTCCGGCACGACCGTCCGGTACTCCGGCACGTAGTGCTTGAGGTTGGCCGCGATCGTGCGGTTCCAGTCGATGTCGCGGTGGCGCGGCCGGTTGACGCGGGCGCTGCGGTCGAGGGCGCCTGTGAGGGTAACCCGGGTGCGGGTGGCGAGCCGCTTCTCCAGGCCCTCGACGACCTTGCGCACGACGGCCCGTGCCGTCTCCTTGGTCGTCTCCGGCATGGCCTTGTTGAGCGAGAGCAGTGTGCCGACGAGGTGCACGTCGGCCTCCACCGCCTCGAGCATCTCGGGCTCCAACAGCAGCGTGGACAGCCCGAGCCGGTCGATGGCGTCACGCTGCATGACCTGGACGACGGAGGAGGGGAAGTACGTCCGGATGTCCCCGAGCCAACGGGCCACGGACGGCGCCGACGCCCCGAGCCCCGCCGAACGGTCCTTCCCCGTCTGGCGTTTGTCCCCTCTTCCGTAGAGCGCGGTGAGCGCCCCGTCCATCCCGGCGTCCCGTCCGGCGAGCGCACACCCGGTACCGTCCGCCGCGTCGCCCCCGAGCACCAGCCGCCATCGGCGGAGCCGCTCCTGCGCCGGGTCCATCGGCTCGGTCGTCATCCGCGCACCTCCGTGCGACGCCGGTCCCAGAGCGGGACCACCGTCACGGTCGTCGTCGGGCGGTCCTCCGCGCGGAGGCCTCGCCCGTCCCGGCCGGAGGCCACCACTTCGCCGCGCCCCTCCCCCGGTTCCACCAGTCCTTCGGTCGTCATCCCGCCACCCCCACGAGGTCGTTGTCGTCGGCCTTCTCCCGGTCGCCGTCGAGTCCCAGCAACAGCCGCACCACCGGCAGGACGGCATCCGCACGGTCGGCGTCGAGTTCGGATGCGAAGCCGGGTATGCCGGCCGCCGCCCCCGCCGCGCTCCCCCGCTCCCCCGGCCCCCGCCGGACCAGCTCGCCCAGCGTTCTGCGCACTCCCGGCTCGTACGCCGAGAACGTCCGCCGCAGCAGCGGCAGCACATCCGTGAACGCCTCCGCCGGCACGCCCGTCAGCCAGGCGTCGACCAGTCCGAGGAGCCGCTCGTCGTGCACGAGCAGCATCCCGCCCCCGGATCCGCCCCCGACGAACCCCTCGATCCACGCGGCCGCATCCCCCGGCGGCGTCCCCGGAGACAGCACGAGCCCCATGAGCCGCGCCGCCTCGCCCTGCCCCAACCCCCCGTCGTCCAGCAACAGCCGCACAGCCCGCCCCCGTACGACCCCGGGCACGCTGTCCCGCACGGACAAGACCCGCAACACGCCACGCCACCGCCCTCGCAGGTCAGGGGCGAGGGCCGGGGCGGGGGCGCGCTCCGGTGTGCGGCCGTGACCCGGCGCGGCCGCCTGACCCGGCGCGAGGGCGTCGCCCGCATCGCCCTGTTCGGGCACCGCAGTGGCACTCGGGACGGTCCTGTCCGGTCCCGTGGCCTCGCCCAGTAGCCCCACCGCTGTGTGCACCGCGTCCACATGGCCCCGCATCTCCTCCGCCGCGTCCGTGTCCAGACCGGCGCAGGCCGGGGGCAGGCCGACGAAGACGCGCTCGGCGAGACCCGCGGCGACCTCGGCGAGCGCACCGGTGTCCGTGCCGCGTACGTCGCCGTAGCGGAGGGAGCGGACCAGGGCGGGCAGGGCCTGGGCGAGGTGGCCGACGTCCGTGTCGAGCGCCGCACGGTCGGCGAGGACCTGCATCACGGCGGGCAGCGCGCCGGGCAGGCCGGCCAGCAGGCAGTGCTCGGCGAGCGAGGTGACGTCGGCGAGACCCTGCGCGGCGACGGCGTCCGCCTCTGCCTTGGCGGTCGCGGCGGCGAGCACCGTCGTCCCCCACACCCCTGCCTCGGCGACCCGCACGGACAGCTCCGGTTGCCAGCACAATCGCCAGGTCTCCCGGAACGTGCCCGTGCTGCCGCGCGAGGCGACCGGCTCCCCCCAGCCGACGCCCAGCAGCCGCAGCCGGTGCAGCAGCCTGCTGCGCTCGGCGTCGGTCTCCTTGCGCAGGTCGATCTCCATCTCGCGCTCCTGCGCCTCCGGTTTGAGCCGCAGCCGTCGCTGGAGCCGGTCGAGGTCACGCTGCAACGGCACCGCCGGCGCCGTCCGCGGCACCTCCCCCAGCACGTCCCCCACGACCAGCCGGTCCCGTACCAGCGCCAGCGGCACGTCCGAGCCCTCGCACATGACGGCCCGCACCGCGTCGGTCGTCTCGCTCAGGCCGGCCAGCGGGCGGCCGCGCATCACCGCGAGCGTCTCGGCCAGGCGTACCGCCTCGATGACGTGCGCCGAGGAGACGATCCGGTCCTCGGCACGCAACAGCCCCGCCACCCTCGTCATCCACCGCTCGACGGGCCGGTCCGGCGCGGCGAAGAGATGCCCGTACCAGCCCGGCGAGTCGATGCCGGCGCCGTACCCGCTGAACCGCGACAGCCTGCGGTACGTCCACGGCACCCACGTCATGTCCGCCTTCACCTTGGGCAGCGCCTTCAGCAAGGCCCGGTCCGCGGCGACGGCGACCTTCCGCCGCAGCGCGGGCACGTGCCAGGCCCCGCACACCACGGCCACCGCGTCCCCGAACTCCCGCTGGGCCGCCCGTACCTGGAGCCGCATGTAGGCCTCCCGCACGAGGTCCCGGTCGTGCCCCCCGTGGCCGTACGCCTCCCGCAGCGCCCCCATGGCCTCCTCCAGGACGGCGAACGGCGCGAACGCGTCCCGCTCCCCCGCACCCCGGTGCTCGACGACGTCCTCCCACCACCGCTCGGCGTCGTCGTAACCGGCGGCATCGGCGAGCACGGCGAGCGGATCGACACGAACATCGTCGTCAGAGGCGGTCTCGTGGGCCTCCGGCAGCCCTGGCGCAGCGCTCCTCTCCCACGCCAACGTGTGCGTGGCAGGAAGGTCGATGAACCGGGCCGGGACCCCGTGCTCCAGGGCCCAGCGGATCGCGACCCACTCCGGGGAGAACTCGGCCATCGGCCAGAACGCCGAGCGGCCGGGCTCGTCGACCGCGTGGGCGAGCAGGGCGACCGGCGGCCGCATGTCCTCGTCGGCGGCCAGCGGGATCAGCGCGTCGGCCTCGGGCGGACCCTCGATCAGCACCACCCGTGGCCGCGCCGCCTCCAACGCCCGCCGCACCGCCCGCGCCGACCCCGGCCCGTGATGCCGCACCCCGAGCAGCAACGGCCCCACACCGAACACCGTGCCCACATCCCCCTCATTCCCGGCGCCGGCCGCACGCTGCTCCTCGTGGCCCACCGCTCCCTCAACTCCCCCCGTCGCCATGCCGTCCCCCTCCCCTCCGGGCCCAACTCGAGTCGTCGCCCCCGCGGTTGCCGCTGCTCAGCTCCCCGCTCGCCGCACGCCCCGCGTCGCTCATGCGCTCACCTCCCGGCAGGCCCGGTAGAAGTCCTTCCAGCCGTCGCGTTCGCGGACTACCGCCTCCAGGTACTCCTGCCAGACGACGCGGTCGGCCGCCGGATCCCGTACGACGGCGCCGAGGATGCCCGCGGCCACGTCGCCGGCCCGCAGTACGCCGTCGCCGAAGTGGGCCGCGAGGGCTAGGCCGTTGGTCACGACGGAGATGGCCTCCGCGGTCGACAGGGTCCCGCTGGGCGACTTCAGCTTCGTACGGCCGTCGGCGGTGACCCCGTCGCGCAGTTCGCGGAAGACGGTCACGACACGGCGGATCTCGTCGACGCCGTCGGGCGCGGCGGGCAGGTCGAGGGAGCGGCCGATCTGGTCGACGCGCCGCGAGACGATGGCCACCTCGGCCTCGACGCTCTCCGGCAGCGGCAGCACCACCGTGTTGAAGCGGCGGCGCAGGGCGCTGGACAGGTCGTTGACCCCGCGGTCGCGGTCGTTGGCCGTGGCGATCAGGTTGAAGCCGCGGACCGCCTGCACCTCCTGGCCCAGCTCCGGAATGGGCAGTGTCTTCTCGGACAGGACCGTGATGAGCGTGTCCTGCACGTCGGCCGGAATGCGGGTCAGCTCCTCGACGCGCGCCGTCATCCCGTCCGCCATGGCCCGCATGACCGGGCTGGGGACGAGGGCGTCGCGGCTCGGTCCGTGCGCGAGCAGCCGTGCGTAGTTCCAGCCGTAGCGGATGGCCTCCTCCGGTGTCCCGGCCGTGCCCTGCACCAGCAGGGTCGAGTCGCCGCTGACCGCCGCCGCCAGGTGCTCGGACACCCAGGTCTTCGCGGTGCCGGGCACGCCGAGCAGGAGCAGGGCGCGGTCGGTGGCGAGCGTGGTGACGGCGACCTCGACGAGGCGGCGTGGTCCCACGTACTTCGGTGTGATCACCGTGCCGTCCGACAGGGTGCCGCCGAGGAGATAGGTGGCGACCGCCCACGGCGACAGCTTCCAGCGGTCCGGGCGCGGACGGTCGTCCCGGGCGGCCAGCGCGGCGAGTTCACCGGCGAAGGCATCCTCGGCGTGCGGGCGCAACGCCTCGGTCGATTGCTTCTCACTCGGTTCCACGAACGTCGGGTCGACGGACACAGACATGGCTGAGGTCCCCTCCAGCTCGGCCGGTTCGGATCTGGTGTCCACCGTGCACCACGGCACTGACAATGCGTTCCGACCTGCGGAAACGCACTGCGGCAGGCGATCGCGGGACCGATTGTCAGTGGTGGGATCTACCTTCGATGGCATGACTCAGCAGGGGGTGCGCTGGACCGCGGACCAGGTGCTGGCACTGGCGCCTGACACCACGTCACGCAAAGCGGGAAGCAAACTCGGCGCGGCCGGGCCGTGGTCCGAGACGGGCAGTTCTGACGAGGGAGCGGTGTGGGGCCTGTGCAAGGGCAGCGGCAGCACGCCGTACCGGACGGTCGTGGATGTCGGGGACGTGTCCGGTCCCGCGTACAAGTGCAGTTGTCCTAGCCGCAAGTTCCCGTGCAAGCACGCGCTCGGGCTGCTGCTGCTCTGGTCGGGCGGAGACACATCGGTGCCCCGGGGGCGGTCGGCCCCGGACTGGGCCGAGCCATGGCTCGCGGGGCGGCGCAGGCGCGCGGAGGAACAGCGGGCGGCCGGCCCGGAAGGCTCCGCGTCCGGCTCCGCTGACCCCGAGGCGGCGCGGCGCAGGGCGGAGCGCCGGGCCGAGCGGGTCACCGCCGGGGCGACGGAGCTGGAGCAGCGCCTGGCGGACCTGCTGCGCGGCGGCCTGGCCTCGGCGGAGCAGACGGGGTACGGGCTGTGGGAGGAGACGGCGGCCCGCATGGTCGACGCCCAGGCACCGGGACTGGCCGCGCGGGTGCGGGACCTGGGGGCGGTCCCGTCCTCCGGTCCCGGCTGGCCGGTGCGCCTGTTGGAGGAGTGTGCGCTGCTGCATCTCCTCGACCAGGGCTGGCTGCGTCGCGAGCAGCTCCCCGACGCCCTGGCGGCGACGGTCCGCTCCCGCGTCGGCCTGCCCACCGCGGCGGACGGCCCGCCGATACGCGACCGCTGGCTGGTCCTCGCCCAGTACGACACGGGGGACGCGAAACTGACCACCCGCCGCATCTGGCTCCACGGCGCCGAGTCGCACCGCACGCCCCTGGTCCTCTCCTACGGCGCCGCCGGCCGGGCTCCGGAACTGACGCTGCCGGTCGGGCTGGTCCTGGAGGCGGAGGTGTCCGCGTATCCGGGCGCGGGGCAGCAGCGTGCGGCCCTGGGCGAGCGGTTCGCGCCGCCCGCACCGACCGCGCTCCGCCCCTCGGGAGTGACGACCACACAGGCGGCCGCCCGCTACGGCGAGGCCCTGCGCGACGACCCCTGGCTGGACTCCGTCCCGGTGACGCTGGACCGGGTCGTACCGACCCCGGACGGCGACTCCTGGCAACTGGCGGACGCCGACGAGGACTCGGCACTTCCGCTCACCCCCGCCGCGCGCTCCCGCCCCGGACTGTGGCGCCTGGTCGCCCTCTCGGGCGGCGCCCCGGTGAAGGTCTTCGGCGAGTGCGGCCACCGCGGCTTCACCCCCCTGACGGCCTGGCCGGAGGGCGCGGGAGAGGCGGTACGGCTGTGCTGACGAGCGGTCAAGCGCCCCGTCCCGTTCAGCAGGCCCCACGCCCCGCAGAACACCCCCAGCACCCACAGCACCCACAGCACCCACAGCACCCACAGCACCCACAGCACCCAAGGGAAGGGAACCATGAGCACACCCTCCGACTGGGAGAACCTCGTCACCACCGCACTGCTCGGAACGGACCGGCGTACGCCCCCGGGCCACGGGCCGGGGCGGGAGGCGCCGGTGGGGTTGCTTGACGCGGCGGCCGTTCAGACCGTACGACGGCGGGCCGGGTTGCGGCCCGCGCGGGCCGCGCGGCGCCCGGAGGCTGCTTCCGAGGACCCGCGCCCGGCGCTGCCCGACGCGGCGGTCCGCAGGCTCGCGATGCTGCTGGCCGACCGTTCCGCCCCGGGCGGCGGCGGTCGCAGAGGTACGGCACCGGACCTCATGGAGCTGTTGCCCCAGTGGCTCGCGGCGGCGAACGCCCGGGGTTACGCCGCGCCTCCGCATGCGCTGCCCGCGTTGCTGGACGCGGCCCGGGGGCGTACGGACCTGCGGCCGGCGGCACTGGCGTTCGCGGGGCCGCGCGCGCTGTGGCTCGCCCGGCTGAACCCGGACTGGCGGTTCGCCCTGCGCGCCACGCCCGGCGGGGGCGCGGCGCTGCCGGGTCCGGAGGAGGCCGCCCGGGTCCAGCAGCTGTGGCAGGAGGGCCTGTTCGCGGAGCGGGTCGCGCTGCTCGCGGCGATACGGACGCGTGAGCCGGTGGCCGCGCGGGAGCTGCTCGCGGCGACGTGGTCGACGGAGCGGGCCGAGGACCGGCTGATGTTCCTCGACTCGCTGCGCACGGGCCTCGGCCCCGAGGACGAGCCGTTCCTGGAGCAGGCCCTGTCCGACCGCAGTCGCAACGTACGGGCGACGGCGGCGGAGTTGCTGTCGGCGCTGCCCGAGTCGGCGCTCGCCGCGCGCATGGCGGACCGCGCCGGGGCCTGCGTGGCCGTCGACCGCACGCGGGACGCTCCGACGATCGTCGTGGAGGCGCCGCACGAGTGCGACGCGGGCATGGAGCGTGACGGCGTCGTGGCCAAGGCGCCCGCGGGCCGGGGGGAACGGTCCTGGTGGCTGGGGCAGTTGGTGGAGGCGACGCCGCTCGGCGCCTGGCCGGGGCGGCTGGGCGGGCGTACGCCCCGGGAGATCGTGGCGCTGCCGGTGGCGGACGACTGGCAGGGCGAGCTGCACGCGGCGTGGTGCCGGGCGGCGGTGCGGCAGCGGGACGCCGAGTGGTCGCGGGCGCTCCTCGGGGCACCCGCCGCACCCGAGGCCGGCGGCCCGGGCGCGGTGTCACTGGCCGAGCGGGCCAAGCTGCTCGGCGCGTTGGACGCCGCCGAGCGGGCCGAGTGGGTCGCCGGGTTCATCGGGACGCACGGTCTGTCCGAGGCGTTTCAGCTGCTCGGGGTGTGCGCGGTGCCCTGGGCCCCGCCGCTCGGGCGGGCGGTGGTGGACGCGCTCAACATCGCGCGGGACGCGGGGAGTTATCCATGGAGCTTCAGCGGGGTGATGGGGCTGGCCGAGCGCTGCCTCGACCCGTCCGAGGCGAGCCGCCTCGACGGTCTGCTGGCGGTGCCGGACGAGCCGGAGGACGCCTCGCCCGGGGCCGGGGGGTACTGGGCGGAGGCCTTCCAGCGTCTGGTCACGACGTTGCGCCTGCGCGCGGCGATGACCGAGGAGCTGAAGCCGGAGCCGGCGTAGGGCCCGGGCCCGTCACCCCGACCCACTGCCGGTCGCCCCGGCCCACTCGCGCCTCTCGCGTGCTAGGCCTCCGCGGGCTGGTGCACGTTGGCCCGTACCCAGTCCACGATGGACTGCGTCGTCGCGCCGGGCGTGAAGATCTCGGCGACGCCTTTCTCCTTCAGCGGAGGGATGTCCGCCTCGGGGATGATCCCGCCGCCGAAGACGAGGATGTCCTCCGCTTCGCGCTCCTTGAGCAGGTCGATCACCGCGGCGAAGAGCGTGTTGTGGGCGCCGGAGAGGATGGACAGGCCGATCGCGTCGGCGTCCTCCTGGATCGCGGTGTCCACGATCTGCTCGGGGGTCTGATGGAGCCCGGTGTAGATGACCTCCATACCGGCGTCGCGCAGCGCCCGCGCGATCACCTTGGCCCCGCGATCGTGGCCGTCGAGCCCCGGCTTGGCCACCACCACGCGGATCGGACCGGCTGCCACACCCATCACTGCCTCCATGAAGCGACTACATCCATCCGTACCGATACATCCATGCATACCGGGTCATGGGTACCGACAAGTACCGCACGTGTCACGCGTGCAACTACAGCTCGTCTGTACCGCACATTCCTCCGCCCACTGCACCGGATGCGCCGCTGCGGCAGGGAATCCCGCACTCCGCCAGCCGGGGAAGTGAACGAACGTTATCTCCAGCATCCCGCAACCGGCAGTTTCGCGGTGGACAGCGAGGGGGAAATCACACGATGGGACAAACGTTCACCACGCACCGTTCCCCAGGGACCGGCGCAAAGGGGAGCCGCAACGAGCGAGACCGGCACGCAGCACGGGCGAGGACGACCGCCTTCGCCGCGACTCCCCCCGAGAGCACCCGGGGGACAGGGCCGTTCTCCGGTGTGCCGACAGGAGGTCGGCCATGAAGGTCACCAGGGTGCTGATGCCCTTTCTCCCCCTCTGCCAGCGGCTCCTGCCGACCAGACTGGCGGGACTCTCCGTGGCGCTGCTGAAGGCGACCGCCCTGGAGATCGCGATCCTCACGGGCCACCTCCTCCTCTATCCCTCCGGCATCATCCAGGAGCGCCGCGGCGATGCCGACCCCCTTCCCCCCTCGCCGGACACGGCGCGGCTCCCGACCGAGGCCAAGCCGCCGGTCGTCCTGCTGCACGGCTTCATCGACAACCGGTCCGTCTTCGTCCTGCTGCGCCGCAACCTCGCCCAGCACGGCAGGCAGCAGATCGAGTCGCTCAACTACTCGCCGCTGACCTGCGACATCCGCACCGCCGCCGAGCTGCTCGGCCGGCACATAGACGAGATCTGCGACCGCACGGGCAGCGAGCGGGTCGACATCGTCGGGCACAGCCTCGGCGGACTGATCGCCCGCTACTACGTCCAACGGCTCGGCGGCGACCTCCGGGTGCGCACGCTGGTCACCCTCGGCACACCGCACGCGGGCACCCGGGTGGCACCGCTGGCGAACGCGCACCCCATCGTGCGCCAGATGCGCCCCGATTCGGAGGTCATGGAGGAGCTGAGCCGGCCCGCGCCCGGCTGCCGTACCCGGTTCGTCAGCTTCTGGAGCGATCTCGACCATCTGATGGACCCGCTGGAGACCGCCCGCATCGACCACGCCGATCTGCGCGCGGACAACGTGCAGGTCACAGGGGTGGGCCATCTCGCCCTGCCAGTCCACCCGGCGGTCGCGGCCGGAATACGCCAGGCCCTCGACACCCCCGACACCGCCTTGCCGGGAGCGCCGGCCGCCCGCGCCGGCGGTCTGACCGTGGCGTGAGAACCGGCGCGACGAGCCCCCGTCACAGCCGAATTACAGCGCCCTGACAGCCGCCAGACATCGAACATTCTTCGAACACAAGGCCAAACCCGCGTCCGCAGTTCCCCGAAACACGGCCGAATGCCCCTTTCCCCGGGGCACGAAACCTGAGGAAGATTGTCGCGCCCGCGTACCGCCGGGTACAGTCACCGCACTGCTCTGGCAGCCCCTGTCGTCGAGGCGAAAGAGAAGTTGGTGAACGATCGTCACCCGTCGGGGGCCATGACCTCCCCGGCCTCGGACGCCGCCTCGGCGCAGTACGCGTCGTACGGCGGACAGGAGGCCCAGTACGGCGACTTCACCACGCACGGCAGCTATGACGCGAGCGGTTTTGACACCGGCGGCCACGGCACGGCCACGTTCGCCACGGACCCCCTCTTCGGCGACCTGCCCGGCGAGGCCCAGAACACCGGCTCGTACGACGCCGGCCAGTGGTCCACCGGCAGCCACCACACGCTGAACCACGACCCGTACGCGGCCCAGCACCACGCCACGTACGACACGGGCGCGTACGAGTCCACCTCCTGGGCCGCGGACCCCCAGCAGCTCTCCGTCATCCCGTCGCAGGCCACGGCCCCCGACGCCAGCGGCCAGTGGGACGCGAGCGCCTGGCTCCAGCCCGACCAGTCCGGCGCCCCCGCCGACCAGACCCAGCACTGGGAGTGGGGCACCCAGACCTTCGACACCGGCGCCTACGACGCCACGCAGTGGAACTCCGACGGCGGCTCCACCCCCACCACCGGGGAGTACGAGCAGCAGGCCCAGTTCGAGCAGCAGGCCCCCTTCGAGCAGCAACAGGGCTTCGAACACCAGCCCTCGTTCGACGAGCAGCAGGCGTCCTTCGACGAACAGTCCGTGCCCTTCGACCAGATGGCGACCGCGACGTTCGAGAACGTCTCCTTCGACGAGCCCGCCCCGGGCGACGGTGACCCGGCCGCGACCGGCGAACTGCCCGCCGTCACCCCGCTCCTCGACGACCAGGAAGAGGTCATCCCTCTCCCGGGCCCGCGCACGGCTGCCCGCGGCAACCGTTCCCGCCGCCGTCCGCCCGCGAAGCGCTCCGCGCTGCTGACCATCGCCGTGCCTTCGGCATGTGTGATGGGCGTCGCCGGGATCGCCGCCGCGTCGGTCGGGACCCTGACCGGCGACGACAAGGACACCACGGCCTCCGCCGCGGACGCGGAGACGAAGTCGGTGAAGCCGTCCACCGCCAACAACGTGCTGGACAACCAGCTCAAGAGCCTGAGCGCCGAGGCGGACGACTTCGCCGACCGGGCCAGCCGTACGCAGGAACGCATCGACCTCAAGGCGCAGCAGGAGGCCGAGAAGAAGAAGGCGGCGGCGGAGGCGGCCCGCAAGGAGCGGCTGCGCCCCAAGTACGCCCTGCCGGTCGGGCAGCACGGGCTCAGCGCCTACTACGGCCAGGCCGGCATCAACTGGATGTCCGTCCACACCGGCATCGACTTCCCCGTCTCGTACGGCACGACCGTGATGTCCGCGACCGACGGCACCGTACGGACGCAGTGGAACAGCGCCTACGGCAACATGATGATCGTGACGGCGAAGGACGGCACGGAGACGTGGTACTGCCACCTCTCCAGCTACCGGGTCTCCTCCGGCACGACGGTGAAGGCCGGCGAGCCCATCGCGTTCTCCGGCAACTCCGGCAACTCGACCGGACCTCACCTGCATTTCGAGGTGCGCCCCGGCGGCGGCTCGGCGGTGGACCCGCTCCCGTGGCTGCGCAGTCACGGAATCGACCCCACGTAAAACGTTCTTGCAGCTCCGTAAGTACGCACCGAGCCCCCGCTGTTCGGCGGGGGCTCGGTGCGTCAGAGCTTGGTTTCAGAACCTCGTGTCAGAGCTTCTCGACCGGCGCGTAACGCAGGAGCAGCCGCTTCGGCTTGGTGTCCCCGAAGTCGATCGTCGCCTCGGCGTTCCCGCCCGTGCCCTTGACCCCGACGACCGTCCCGAGTCCGAACTGGTCGTGCGTCACCCGGTCGCCGACGGCCAGTGAGACCACCGGCTTCTCCGAGGTCCGGCGCGTGGCGAAGCCGGAGGCGCCCGAGGCCGACGACCGCGAGCGGGACGACGACAGCGAGGCCGCGACCCCGGAGACCGGAGCGGCCGGGGCGGCCTGGGCCCCCGTCCGCTTCCACTCCAGGTGCTGGTCCGGGATCTCCGCCAGGAACCTCGACGGCGGGTTGTACGAGGGCTGTCCCCACGCGCTGCGCAACGTGGACCGCGTGAGGTACAGCCGCTCCCGCGCGCGTGTGATGCCGACGTAGGCCAGGCGCCGCTCCTCCTCCAGCTCCTTGGTCTGGCCGAGGGCACGCATGTGAGGGAAGACGCCGTCCTCCATGCCGGTCAGGAAGACGACCGGGAACTCGAGGCCCTTGGCGGTGTGCAGGGTCATCAGGGTGATGACGCCGGAGCCGTCCTCGTCCTCGTCGGGGATCTGGTCGGAGTCGGCGACCAGGGCCACCCGCTCCAGGAAGTCGGAGAGCCCGCCCGAGGCCTCGCCCTCGCCGGACTCCTGCTCGAACTCCAGGGCCACGGCGGCGAGTTCCTGGAGGTTCTCGATACGGGTCTCGTCCTGCGGGTCGGTGGAGGCCTGCAACTCGGCGAGGTAGCCGGTGCGTTCGAGGACCGCTTCGAGGACGGTGGCCGGTCCGGCTCCCGACTCGACGATCGTGCGCAGATCCTCCATCAGCGTGTTGAACCGCTTGACGGCGTTGGTCGACCGCGCGGCCATACCGTACGCCTCGTCCACGCGGCGCAGTGCCTGCGGGAAGCTGATCTTCTCGCGCTGGGAGAGGGCGTCGATCATCGCCTCCGCGCGGTCGCCGATGCCCCGCTTGGGCACGTTGAGGATCCGGCGCAGCGGGACCGAGTCCTCCGGGTTGGCCAGCACGCGCAGGTAGGCCAGGACGTCCCTGACCTCCTTGCGCTCGTAGAAGCGGACGCCGCCGACGACCTTGTAGGGCAGGCCGACGCGGATGAAGACCTCTTCGAAGACACGGGACTGGGCGTTGGTGCGGTAGAAGACGGCGACGTCGCCGGCCTTCGCGTCGCCCGCGTCCGTGAGACGGTCTATCTCGTCGGCGACGAACTGCGCCTCGTCGTGCTCCGTGTCGGCGACGTAGCCCGTGATGCCCGCGCCGGTGCCCGCCTTGGTCCACAGGTTCTTGGGGCGGCGGGACTCGTTGCGCTCGATGACCGCGTTGGCCGCGCTGAGGATCGTCTGGGTGGAGCGGTAGTTCTGCTCCAGCAGGATCGTCGTCGCGTCCGGGTAGTCCTCCTCGAACTGGAGGATGTTGCGGATGGTCGCGCCGCGGAAGGCGTAGATCGACTGGTCGGCGTCGCCCACGACGCAGAGCTCGGCGGGCGGGACGTCGTACTCGCTGGGCGGGACGTCGACGGGGTGCTCGGAGGTGCCGACGAGCTCGCGGACGAGGGAGTACTGCGCGTGGTTGGTGTCCTGGTACTCGTCGACGAGGACGTGCCTGAAGCGGCGGTGGTAGTGCTCGGCGACGTCCGGGAAGGCGCGCAGCAGGTTGACCGTCGTCATGATCAGGTCGTCGAAGTCGAGAGCGTTCGCCTCACGCAGCCGCGACTGGTAGAGGGCGTAGGCCTGGGCGAGGGTCTTCTCGAAGCCGTCGGTGGCCTGCGCGGCGAAGTCCTCGTCGTCGATCAGCTCGTTCTTGAGGTTGCTGATCTTGGCGCTGAAGGACTTGGGCGGGAAGCGCTTGGGGTCGAGGTCCAGGTCGCGGCAGACCAGGGCCATCAGGCGCTTGGAGTCGGCGGCGTCGTAGATCGAGAACGACGACGTGAAGCCGAGCTTCTTGGACTCGCGGCGCAGGATGCGCACGCACGCGCTGTGGAAGGTCATCACCCACATCGCGTTCGCGCGCGGGCCGACGAGCTGCTCGACGCGCTCCTTCATCTCGCCCGCGGCCTTGTTGGTGAAGGTGATCGCGAGGATCTGGCCGGGATGCACGTTCCGCTCGCCGAGCAGGTGGGCGATGCGGTGGGTCAGCACGCGGGTCTTGCCGGAGCCTGCGCCGGCCACGATGAGCAGCGGGGAACCGGAGTGCACGACGGCGGCGCGCTGGTTCTCGTTCAGCCCCTCCAGGAGCGCGGCCGGGTCCACCGCCGGGCGCGGGGCGCCGTCGCGGTAGTACGCCTCCCGGTCCGGCGGCACGTCGAACTTCCCGCCGAACAGATCGTCCGGGATCGGCTCCGGTACGTGATCGTCGTCGGGCGGTGGCGGAGGCTCTTCCCCATGGCCCTTCGGGGCCTGGAGGTCCGCCAGGAAGCTGTCGTCAAAGAGGCTGCTCATCGCTCTCCGAGTCTAGGGCGCCCCACCGACAACCGACCGCCGCCCCGAAAACATCCCCGGAATCAGAAGCCGAGGATCTTCCGGACCCGACCATCACGCCACATTCCCACCCTCCGAATCCACCTCATTACGGTCAGCAATGCGTGCACCAAACATGCATAACCTGACCCAAAACTCACCACACTGGTCACCCCAAGCCGACACCTGAGCCCGGGTCACGAAAATGTATCGGGCATATCACCCATCAACCTTCACAGGGGCCACACCAGTTGGCTACCGTGCCGGGCAGGCCGTACGACCCCCACCGGCGAACGTCGCCGGGCCGCGCGGCCTCCGCCGAGTCCGCCCGCGCCGCACATGCCGGCCGGAGCCGGGGACCCACCGAGACCTTGGGGTGAATCGGCCCGACTCTCCTGACGGGGAGAGGGCCGTAGGGCAACCCTTCCGAACCACCCGCCCGAACCCGACAGCTAACCCGGTAGGCGGACGATGGAAGGAGTCGCCTCCCTTGGCGTCGCAGCACCGCAAGCCCCGCTCTGCGGGCACGCGCGTGGCGGGCATACGCACGCCCGCCCTCGCCACGGCCGCCCTCACCTCCGTGGCCCTGCTCTCCCAGACGGCGAACGCCGCACCCGCGGACGACAAGCCGAGCCTCGAGGAGGTCGAGAAGAAGGTCGACGACCTCTACCGTCAGGCGGAGTCGGCGACCGAGAAGTACAACGCGGCCAAGGAGAAGACCGCGAAGCAGCGCAAGCAGGTCGACACCCTCCTCGACGACGTCGCCAAGCGCGCGCAGAAGCTCAACGAGGAGCGCGAGCGGCTCGGCTCATACGCCGCGGCCCAGTACCGCACCGGCGCGGCCGCGCCCGACACCGCGACCTTCCTGCTGGCGGACTCCCCGCAGGACTACTTCGACCAGACCCAGCTGATGGACCGGATGACCGGTCGTCAGAAGCAGGAGGTCGACGACTACTTCGCCGAGCAGTCGGCGACGATGAAGAAGCGCCAGGAGGCCGGCGAGAGCCTCTCCACGCTCACCGACTCGCAGAACGACCTGAAGACCGCCAAGACCACCGTCCAGACGAAGCTATCCGACGCGCGCGAGCTGCTGTCGAAGCTGACGGCGGAGGAGAAGGCGCGACTCGCGGCGATCGAGAAGCGGAAGCAGGAAGCGGCCGCGCGCAAGGCGGCGGAGCTGGCGAAGCAGCAGGCGGCGCAGCAGAAGGCCCAGGAGGAGGCAGCGGCCCAACAGGACAGCCCCTCGTCGTCCTCGTCCTCGTCCTCGTCTTCG
The DNA here is from genome assembly GCF_042888465.1 of Streptomyces sp. NPDC002888. Taxonomy (NCBI): domain Bacteria; kingdom Bacillati; phylum Actinomycetota; class Actinomycetes; order Kitasatosporales; family Streptomycetaceae; genus Streptomyces; species Streptomyces sp. NPDC002888. The sequence goes on from NZ_JBIAPU010000003.1 coordinate 367,972, forward strand.
TCGTCCTCCTCGTCCTCGTCGGCCCCCGCCGACTCCTCGTACGCCACCAAGGCCGACAAGGCGCTCGCCTTCGCCCGCGCCCAGATCGGCAAGCCGTACGTGTGGGGCGCCACCGGCCCGGACTCCTACGACTGCTCCGGCCTCACCCAGGCTGCCTGGAAGGCCGCCGGCGTGGACCTCCCCCGCGTCACCTACGACCAGGTCAACGCCGGCACCACGGTCTCCCTCGCCAACGCCCAGCCCGGTGACCTGGTCTTCTTCTACGACGACATCAGCCACGTCGGCCTCTACATCGGCAACGGCATGATGATCCACGCCCCGAAGCCGGGTGCGTACGTCCGCGAGGAGTCCATCTACTACGACGGCGAGTCGTCGATCTACAGCGTCGTACGACCGGCCTGAGACACCTGGGCGGCCGACCGGGTGGGGGCACGCGCGCGTGGAGTGCCTTATCCGCGCCCGCGGCGAGGTGGCTCCTTAGCATCGGGGCATGCCCCGAACCTCCCCCCTCCGCGCCTGGTGGGCGCAGCGTTCGCCGGCGACCGGGGCCGCTCTGATGGCGACCGGCATCCTGGCGGTCGGTCTGTGGTCGGCGGGGTACGAGGCGCTGTCCCGGGTCGCCCTCGGAGCGGCGTCGGCCGCGTGGCTGGCCCTGGCGGCGCACTTCGTCGTACGGCTGCTGTGGGAGCGCGAGAGGTGGGTGGCGGAGGCGGCCACGCCGGGCGCGCTCACGGCGGTCGCCGCCACCACGGTGCTCGGCACCGGCTTCTCGGCCCTGGGACAGCAGACCGTCGCGGCGGCTCTGCTGGCGCTGTCGGCGGTGCTGTGGCCGGGGCTGCTCTTCACCGTCGTACTGCGCTGGCGGCGGCGCATGCCGGGGACGGTGTTCCTGGGCTGTGTGGCCACGCAGGGGCTCGCCGTACTGGCCGCCACCCTCTCCGGGGCCGAGGCGACCGACTGGCTCGCGCACGCCGCTCTGGTGCTCTTCTGGCTCGGTCTGGTGCTCTACTGCGCCGCGCTGTTCTGCTTCGACCCCCGGCAGGTGACCGAGGGCGCGGGCGACCAGTGGATCGCGGGCGGCGCGCTCGCCATCTCGGCGCTCGCCGGGTCGAAGCTGCTCGCCGCCGACAGCGCGCGCCTGTATCTGTGGAACGACGACGACGGCGGCGTCCTGCGCACCGTGACGATCGGGCTGCTCGTGCTCGACCTGTGCTGGTACGCCGTACTGCTCATCGCCGAATGCGTCCGGCCGCGCCCGCACTACGACGAGTGCCGCTGGGCGACGGCGTTCCCGATGGGGATGACGGCGGCGGCGATGCTGTCCGTCGCCGCCGCCCTCGACGTCTCATGGCTGAAGGGGCCCGGTCAGGCGCTGCTGTGGATCGCGGTGGCGGTGTGGCTGGCCGTCGCCGCGGGTGCGGTACGGGCGGCCTGGGCGGCCGTCAGGGCCGAGGTCACGTCCACAGCACCGCGATGAAGATGTTCGCCGTGGTCAGCGCGCCGACCAGCCCGAACAGGCCCTTGTCGACCTTCTCGTCGTCCCGCTTCACGTAGACGAGACCCAGGATCACGATCAGCAGGGCCAGCTTCACGCCGATCTTGATGTTGTTGACCGGCTGGTCGTCGGCCTGGTTGAGGCCGACCAGGATCACGCCGGTGACCAGCATCGTCAGCGCGCCGTGCAGCATCGCGGGGACGAAGCGGGCGGTGCCCTGGCCCATGGCCTTCATCTGCGTGAGGAAGCCGCCGAGGAGGGAGGCGATGCCGACGATGTGCAGGCCGACGAAGAGATGGATGAGTACGTCCATGAAGCCGGAGCCTAATGAGGGGCCGCAGGCCGTCCGACACCGGCCCACTGGTTGCATATATGCGCCCCATAGCACTCCGTCACAACCGCGTGTTCCGGAATCCCCAGTTCGGTCATCGCTCTGCGTGAAGGCGGCGAGCCCGGAACGGGATCACGGTCACTTAAGGTCACCCTTCGGTCCGCTCACGCCAGTTCCGCACAACGCGTTACATGCGCGTCACTCTGCGGCCTAACGTCCTCCCCCAGGTGACCGGCTCCCCACCGCCGCCCGGGCCAGGGGCGGCAGTCGGCCACCACCGCCGAGAAGGTCCGGCGGCGGCTCGCTCCCCTGTGCAGGCCGCCGCCGGACGCGGAACCGTCCCCGGCGGTCGTACGTCCGCTCCCCCGCGGCTACGCCCCCGACGGCCGTGCGCTCTCCCCCGGCGTACGGACATGGCGGTCGTACGAAAGGACGTGCAGGTCCACGTGGCAGCGCACCGCAAGCCCAGACAGCGCTCGCTCAGCGGCAATACGGCCCGGACGGCCGCAACGCTCGCCCTGGCGGGCGCGGCGACCGCGACGGGCTTCGACGGAACCGGACACGCAGAGCCGAACCTGACCCCGGCGCAGGTCAAGGCCAAGGTGGACCAGCTGTACCAGGAGGCGGAGGCCGCCACCGAGAAGTACAACGGCGCGAAGGAGCGGGCGGACACGGCCGAGCAGCGACTGGGCTCACTGCGGGACCAGGCCGCGCGCAAGGAGGAGCGGCTCAACGTGGCGCGGGAGGCGCTGGGTTCGATCGCCGCGGCCCAGTACCGCAGCGGTGGTCTCGACCCCGCGATGCAACTCGCCCTGTCCGACGACCCCGACCAGTACCTGGACGGCGCCGCCTTCGCCGAACGGGCCGGCTACCGGCAGGCGGGCGCCGTCGCGCGGGTACGCAAACAGCTCCGGGAGATCGAGCAGTTGCGCGGGGCCGCGCGCGTCGAGCTGACCTCGCTGACGTCGCAGCAGGCCCAGCTGCGACAGCACAAGAAGACGGTCACCGGAAAGCTGGGCGCGGCCCGGCGGCTGCTGTCCCAACTCGGCGCCGAGGAACGCGCGCGGTTCGGCGCGGGCGGCTCGGGCACGGACCGCGCCTCACGCGACGCGACGGGCGCCCGCGACAGCCTCCAGGCTCCCGGGTCGGCGACCGTGGGCGCACCCAACTCCCGTGCCGCCGCGGCCGTCTCGTACGCCTACAGCAAGCTCGGCAGCCCCTATGTGTGGGGCGCGACCGGACCCGACTCCTTCGACTGCTCCGGTCTCACCCAGGCCGCGTACCGCTCCGCCGGCATCTCCCTGCCCCGCACGACCTACACCCAGATCAACGCCGGCCGCCGCGTCTCCCGCTCCGAACTCCGCCCGGGTGACCTGTTGTTCTTCTACTCCGGCATCACGCACGTCGGCATCTACATCGGCGACGGCCGCATGATCCACGCCCCCAACCCGTCGGCCCCCGTCCGGGTGGCCCCGCTGGACGAGATGCCGTTCGCGGGGGCGACCCGGGTGGTGTGAGGACCGGGTGGGTGGCATGGCTGGAAACGAAACCCGAAACCTGAGGCCCGTAGTCCGTCGCCGTCGGTGTCAGACCAGTCGTCGTGCCGTCGCCCACCGGGTCAGCTCGTGGCGGTTGGACAGCTGCAGTTTCCTGAGGACCGCCGAGACGTGGGACTCGACGGTCTTCACGGAGATGAAGAGCTGCTTGGCGATCTCCTTGTAGGCGTAGCCACGGGCGATGAGGCGCAGGACCTCGCGCTCGCGCTGGGTGAGGCGGTCGAGGTCCTCGTCGACCGGCGGGGCGTCGGTGGAGGCGAAGGCGTCCAGGACGAACCCGGCGAGGCGCGGGGAGAAGACCGCGTCGCCCTCCTGGACACGGAAGACGGAGGCGACGAGGTCCGAGCCCGTGATCGTCTTCGTGACATAGCCCCGGGCGCCGCCGCGGATCACACCGATCACGTCCTCCGCCGCGTCCGAGACGGACAGGGCGAGGAACCGCACGGGCTGCTCGGCGTCGGCCATCAACGGAGCGCAGCGGCGCAGGACTTCGACGCCGCCGCCGCCCGGGAGGTGGACGTCGAGGAGGACCACCTCGGGCCGGGTCGCGGTGATGACCGTGACCGCCTGGTCCACGTCCGCCGCCTCGCCGACGACCTCGACGCCGGTCTGCTCGGTCTGTCCGATCTCGGCCTGTACGCCGGTGCGGAACATGCGGTGGTCGTCGACGAGGACCACGCGCACATGGCGTCCGCCCGCGCCGCCCGTGGACTGCTCGGGCGCGGCCGCCTCCCCCGCTCCCGCCGTTTTGTTCTGCTCGGTCGGGTCGCTCATGACGTCTTCTCCGCCCTCTCCATCTCCAGCTCGACCTCCGTGCCGCCGTCGGGCACCGCGCGCAACCGCGCCGTGCCGCCGTTGCGCTCCATGCGGCCGATGATCGATTCTCTAACGCCCATGCGGTCGGCGGGTATCGAATCGAGGTCGAAGCCCGGGCCGCGGTCCCGGACGGACACGAAGACCGTCCTGCCCTCGACTTCGGCATAGACCTGCACGGCGCCGCCCTCGCCACCGTACTTGGCGGCGTTCACCATCGCCTCGCGCGCGGCCTGCATCTGGGCGCCGACCCCGTCGTCGAGCGGGCAGTCGCCCACGACGACGACCTCTATGGGGACGCCGTGCTTGTCCTCGACCTCCGCGGCGTTGCGCCGGACCGCGTCGGCGAGGTTGGTCGGTTCGTCGGCCTCGTTCTTGCCGGTGCCCTCGGGTTTGTAGAGCCAGGTGCGCAGGTCGCGCTCCTGGGCGCGGGCGAGGCGGCGCACCTCGCCCACGTTCTCCGCGTTGCGTTGGATCAGGGTCAGGGTGTGCAGCACCGAGTCGTGGACGTGGGCGGCGACCTCGGCGCGTTCCTGGGCGCGGATGCGCATCAGGCGCTCCTCGGAGAGATCCTGCGTCATACGGACCAGATACGGCCCGGCGAGGAGCGTTATCCCGACGAGGACGGCGAGGGCCGCCTGCAGGACGGAGCCGAGGTGGGCGGCGGAGCCCTGGAGGACGAAGATGCCGGAGGTACCGGCGGTGACGAGGAGGACACCGCCGCCGGCGCGCAGCAGCGTGAGCGTGCGGCGACGGCTGCCGACCTCGACCCAGCGGGCCCGGCGGGCGTTGTCCGCCTGGCGCCAGACGAGGGCGACGCCCGCGCCGACGAGGACCGCGGGCAGCAGATACACCTTGGCGCCGCTGCTGAGGTTGACGCTGCCGACGAAGACGATCGCCACGACGACCATGAGCAGCAGGGCGACGATCTGCCCCTTGTCCGGCTTGCGCGCGACGAGCCGGCGGCGGCCGTCGGGTGAGGTCTCGGCGGTGACGAGGGACGGGGGTTTCTGGTCGCCGACGCCGCCGACGCCGAGCGGCACGAAGAACCAGAACGCGCCGTACAGCAGGGCGCCGAGGCCGTCCGCCATGAACAGGCCGACGAAGACGAGCCGCACCCAGATCACGGGCAGCCCGAGATGCCCGGCGAGCCCTCGCGCCACCCCGCCCAGCCAGCGTCCGTCGCTGCTGCGGTAGAGCTTGCGCGGGGGCCGCGGTTCGGCGAGTGGCACTGCGGCGGCTTCCGGCATGCCATCGATGTTCACACGGGCGGCGGCCCGGAGCATCAGGGTCGACCCCTAGGACGCCCCTGATCTTCGAACGGCGGGCCGGTCGAACGGTTCCCCGCGTCGGCTCAGGGGCGATATCAGGGTCCGACCAGGGTCGTTCCGGCTCCCGCCGAGGCGCCTCGCCCGTCACCATGGACGCATGACCGATCACCAGCACGCCGCGGACGCGGTGCCCGACGAGGGCGCCGCGCCCGACGCGCACCCCGCAGCCGGTGCGGCGCCCCGCAGCGGCGCCGGTGAATCCGGTGGTGCCGGCGGAGCCGGTGCCGGCCGAACCGGCGCCAGTGGAGCGCATGCCAGTAAAGCCGGTGCCAGTGGCACCGATGAAGAAGGAGCGGTCGAGGAGGCCGACGCCCCGCACCGGTTCCGGCGCGACCGGCGGCACAAGATGATCGCCGGGGTGTGCGCGGGGCTCGGGCGGCAGTGCGACATGGACCCGGTGATCTTCCGGATCACGCTCGCGGTGCTCTCCGCGACCGGCGGCATCGGCCTCATCTTCTACGGCTTCGCCTGGCTCTTCGTTCCCTACCGGAGCGAGGACGAGCACGAGGTGCGCAAGCTCCTCACCGGCCGGGTGGACGGGCAGGCGCTGGCGGCCGTGCTGTTCGCGCTGGTCGGCTGCGGGGTCTTCCTGTCCATGCTGAAGAACGGCGGCGTGCTGACCTTCTCCGTCGTGCTCTCCCTCCTCCTCGCGGGCGCCGGATACTGGTCGCCGCGGCGCGGCGCGCCCGACCCCGATCCGCTGGCCGCCCAGGCCGCGGCCGACGCGCCCCCGGAGGCCCAGGCGCCGCCGGTCCACGCTGCCTACCCCTCCTGGTGGCGCGAGCCCATCGTCAAGGACGGCACCCACGTCGGAGGCACCGGCTACCTCTGGGGCCCCCGCGACTCCACCGACCGGGACATCGCGGCGGCCGTCAACATCGGCCGCGGCACCGACGGACGCGACCGCGCGGACATACACGCGCTGCGTGCCCGGCCCCAGCCCAAGCCGCGGGGACCCCGCTGGATCGGCGGCTGGGTCTTCCTGCTCGCTGTGTTCGCCGGCGTCCTCGGCACCCGGATGACCTGGGACGACCATCCGCTCGGCACCAGCCTTCAGACGGGGCTGTCCTTCGCGCTCGTCGTCCTCGGAATGGGCATGGCCCTCAGCGCGTTCCTCGGGCGCATGGGAGCCGGGTCGGTGTTCCTGGCGATCGTGACGGCGGGCCTCCTCGCGGGTTCGGCGGCGCTGCCCAAGGACATCGGCACACAGTGGATACGTGAGACATGGCGGCCTGCCGCGGTGGCGGACGTGCGGCACGAGTACGACCTGGGCACCGGCGTCGGCACCCTGGACCTGTCCGGGCTGGACCCGGCCAGGGGACAGACGGTGACCGCGCGGGCCGAGGTGGGGGTGGGCCGGCTGCGGGTGATCGTGCCGCCGGACGTGACCGTGAAGCTGAACATCGACGTGGGCCTGGGGGACATCCAGTTGCCGGGCGACGACTCGAAGGACGTGGATGTGGAACCGGGCAGGTACAAGGAGGTGACCCTGGCGCCGACCTCGGGCGGCAAGGGCACCGGCACGCTCGACCTCGATCTCCGGGTCGGCGTGGGACAAGCGGAGGTGAGCCGTGCTGCGTCATGAGTTCCAGCCGGGGAGGCTGGTCGCCGGTACGTTCCTCACCCTGGCGGGCGTCCTCTACGCCGGGGACGCGGGCGGCCTCTGGGACACCCCGTGGTTCGTGGTGATCCCGGTCGTCACGGGCGGGCTCTGCCTGGCGGGCGCGGTCTCCTTCCTCACCCGCGGCATACGACGACGCCGCCGTTCCCCCGCCACTGAGCCTCCGTCAGCCCGGCCGGCGGGGCCGGCGTGAGCGGAGGAGGCCAGAACAGGGATCGGCGGCCTGTGGCCTACCGATACCCGCCGCCTCGTCGGCGCTTGCGAATGACGGCGTCCACGGAGAGGACGGGGGCGCCTGCCAGGACGAGGGGGATCCAGGCCATGAGGTACGCGAGGTCGTTGCCGTAGTAGTACGGGTCGGAGGCCCAGCTCACGGTCAGCCACAGGCTGAGGGAGATCAGCGCGCCGCCGAGTGCGGCGATGCGGGTGAGAAGGCCGAGCAGGGCGCCGATGCCGACGGCGAGTTCACCGAAGGCCATGGCGTAGCCGAAGCCGACGGGGTTCTTCAAAGCCATGTCGACGAGGGCCGGGATGGCCGAGGAGTCCCGGACGGCGCGCATCGTGTCGCCGATGGAGCCGGCGCCGGAGTCCTTGAGGAAGGCGGCGTCGGTGAGCTTGTCGAGGCCGGCGTAGATGAAGGTGACACCGAGGAAGACGCGGAGCGGGAGCAGGGCGTAGCGGGTGGCGCTGTCCCGCCAGCTGTGCCCGCCGTCGAGATGGGGGATGTGGGTGTCCGAACGCATGCCGTGAGTCATGGCTCCTAGCCGCCTCTCGCCGCCGTGACATGGCCCCTCAACAGACCATACGTACGAAACGGAGGCTCCGCTCACCCTTCGTCCGGACACGCAAGGATTTCCCGGCTCCGGCGTCTTCCGGAGCCCGGCCTACCGCCACGTAGCCCCTCGACCGGCAATCACTCCGTCACATCGATCGCATACCGGTTCGTCTCCACCCCCGCCGCGGTCACCACCTGGACCTCCACCTGCCCGGGTTCCACATCCGCGGGGACGGGCACCGTCAGGACGGCGTCGGTGGGGTTGCTGAAGCCGCCGGCGACCGGGACGAGGGGGACGTGGACGTTGACGGGGCCGATGCGGACCACCATCCGTGACAGCCGGTCGGCGGCGTGCGCACCCGACGGTACAAAACCGGCGCCCCGGATCTCGATGTCGTCGCCGGTGCGGATCGGGGCGTCGAGGTCACCGGCCTCCCGGGCCCGGACCACGGAGAGGATCACGGGCCGGCCGCCCTCGGCGTACTTGCCCGCCAGATACGTGGCCGCCGACACCAGCACGACGACAGCGAGCCCCCACGGCAGGTCGGGCAGCTGGTCGGGGCGGCGGGCGAGGCGTACCGCCGCGAACGCCAGGGCGACGGCGCTGATCACGACGTACTGAATGTCGGCGAAGGTGCCCCGGCCCGAGTCGTCGGTGAGCAGGTCGGCGGCGCGCGGCCGGTCCGCCCGGACCTTCTGCAGCCGCTGCCCGAGCACCCGCAGCCCGACCACCCGCCGCACCAGGACCGCGATCCCGCAGACCACCGCGAGGACGGTCACGACACCGGCGCCGCGGGCGAGTTCGAGCCCGGCGATCAGCGCGTCCCGCTGGGCGTTGCCGGAGGCGGCGGCCAGCTCTCCGACGAGCACGAGCACCGCGTAGGCCACGAACAGCACCCATGCCGTGGCCACCGCGCGCGAGGTGGACAGGCGGTTGTCCTCGCCGATGACGGGGGCCAGCACCCCGCCCCGGGCACGGTGGAACCAGGACGCGGCCGTCAGCGCGCCACCCACGAGCACCGCGGCGAGCAGTCCCGCCGTGCGCGCCGCGGTCCAGCCCGCGCCGATCGCCGTGAGCGCCTGGACCAGGAGCAGCACGACGACCGACGCCCACACCGTGACCGCGGTACGGCCCCACAGGCGGGCCAGCCATGCGGCGCCCTCGGCCCGGCCGCGCTCGGCGACGAGTTCCGCGGACTGCGCCAGTTCCTCCGAGACCCACTGGCGGGAGGCCGAGGCCGAGTGGGCCACGGCGGCGGGCAGTCCCTGCCCGGCTGCGAACTCGTCCCGTCTCAGCAGGAATTCGGCCACCGCCCGCCGGTGTCCCGCGCGTGCCCCGTGCGGGCAGTCCCCGCAGGTGCAGCCGCCTCCGTGCGCGCCCATGTCCGCGCCCTGTCTCGCCTCTTGGACCGCCACGTCCGCCGCCCGCCTTCCCCACGAACCAAGACGGCCGGTGGCCCTGCGCAGCCTCCGACCACCGCCTACTTCTCCCGTGCCACACCCCGCGATGAAGCGAATTGTGCCCTACGTTCCCCGGGTCGCGTCCGGCAGGTGTGGTCAGTGCGGGTGAGGGTTGGGCCTCTGTATTGACCGGGCTGCGAGATTTTCGATATGGCCGATCATCCAGCGTGACGGGATCTGGGACTTCGACGGCACGACGATCAGGATCTCGCCGGGCCTGCACCGCTCCGTGCCGCTGTTCCGGCAGACGCACGGGGAGGTCGCCGTGCCCCTGGAGGCCGTCGCCGGCGTCGTCCGACCACCACGACGTACTGCTGCGCCGGCTGCGGGGGTTGGGCGAGCTGTACCGGGACGGGGTGCTCACGGACGAGGGGTTCACGATGACGTAGGCGGCGGTACTCAGAGGCTTCTGAGACACCTGGAGCGAGGTCGTCAGCTGAGCAGGTCGGGCTCGCTGCGGCTGATGTCCTGCCACAGCGGCTGGTAGTTGATCCAGGCCACCAGGTCGCCGCCGAGCTGCTCGCGGGTCGCCACCGCCAGTTTGTGGTCGATGAGGAGGGGCCGCCCGGCCGCCCGCGCCGTCAGCTGCACCTGACTGGACCGCTCCATCGACAGGAACCACCAGGCCGCCGCGTCCACCGAGTCCCCCACGGTCAGCAGCCCGTGGTTGCGCAGCACGAGCGCCTTGCGGGAGCCGAGCGCGCCCGCGACGCGCCGGCCCTCCTCGGCGTCGACGGCGACGCCGGTGTAGGAGTTGTAGAGGGCGTGATCCTCGTAAAACGCGCAGCTCTCCTGGGTGATCGGGTCCAGCAGGTCGCCGAGGGCGGCGAGGGCGCGGCCGTGCACGGAGTGGCAGTGGGCGACCGCGACGACATCGGGGCGGGCGGCGTGCACCCGGCTGTGCACGGTGAACGCCGCCTGGTTGACGTGGTAGCGGCCGTCGATCACCTGCCCGTCGGAGTTGGCCAGCACCAGATCACTCACGGTGACGTGCTTGAAGGGCATCCCGAAGGGATTCACCCAGAAGCAGTCGCTGAACTCCGGGTCGCGTGCGGTGATGTGCCCCGAGACTCCGTCCTCGAAGCCGAGCCGCCCGAAGATCCGCAGCGCACCCGCAAGCCGCTCCTTGCGGTGCCGGCGTTCGTCGTCCACCGAGTCGTGCATCGGCGGCATCGCGAACTGCAGCTGGTCGGTGGGCAGTGGCAGGGGCGGTGTGGGCCCGTGCACAGGTCCTCCTTCACTGGGTTGCTTCACGGGGCGGAAGTTACCGTCGGTCAGCCCAAAAGGGCAGGGGTGTTTTGTAAAGATGACGCACGCAAGGGGCATGCAACCCTTGCCGAGGCTCACTGGTCTGGTGTGCGGAATCAGAAATTCAGCATCACCTTTCAGCCATCGGAGGCTTCCGTGAGCATGGCCGACCGGCACATCACCGCGCTCATGCGGCAGGTCGCGACCCAGGACACCGTCGAGCTCGTCCACCCCTTCGCCGAGTGGCCGACCTTCGGCGCGCTCGCGTACATCGCCGAGTGCTACGGCTACCGGTACGCGGACGTCCGCCTCGTCGGCAAACACAAGATCGCCCACGTGTACCTCGTCCGCGACACGAACCCGTGGGCGCAGCAGCGCGCGGCGGCCAACTGGGCGGCCTTCCCCGACCCGGGCCCCGGCCGCCCGGTCCCCGGCATGTACCTGGGTTCGCTCACCCCGATCCCGGAGACGCAGGGAGACGTCGACGTGATCACCACGCTCATCCGGTACGACGGTCTCGGCGCCGCCGCCAACCGCAAGCAGCTGCTGACCATGGCCTGGGCGTTCCCGCTGCTCTTCCTGTTCCTGGCGGTGCTGACCGGCGTGTACGCCGTGCTGCTCCCGCTCGCCGTGCTGATGCCGGCGTTCCTGCTGGGCGCCCTGCGTGTCAACGCGGCCCGGCGCGCCAAGCTGGCCGAGCGGCTCACGGCGGCGGGCTGCACGCAGGTACGGGACGAGTCGGGGCGCGAGCGGTTCGTGCGACCGGTTCCTCACGGGGTGTAAGCCTGCGCATACCGGACAGCACCTGTCGGGTATCAGCGCGAGACTCACCGTATGACAGAGAACTGGGCGGCCTTCACCACCGCCGAACCCGACCTCGCCGCGCTCGTCGAGGAGCGTTTCGGCGCCTTCACCCACCACGTCCTGGCGACCCTGCGCAGGGACGGCTCACCACGCACCACCGGCTTGGAGGTGCGGTTCCTGCACGGTGAGCTGTGGCTCGGCATGATGCCGGACTCGCTCAAGGCACTCGACCTGCGCCGCGACCCGCGCTTCGCCCTCCAGGCCAACCCGGGCGAGGGAACCGGGATGGGCGGTGGGGACGTGCGGATCAGCGGGCGGGCGATCGAGGTGGAGGACCCGGCGGTGAAGGCCGGATACGTGAAAGAGGTGGAACCGCCGCAGCCCTTCCACCTCTTCCGCACCGAGCTGACGGAGGTCGTACGGACCTACGTCGAGGACGACACGTATCTGGTCGCCCAGGTCTGGAAGCCCGGAGAGCCGGTGCGGACTCTCAAGCGGGCCTGACCCTCACCAAGCCTGTGGGACTACTCCCACTCGATGGTGCCCGGCGGCTTCGACGTCACGTCGAGGACGACGCGGTTGACGTCCCGCACCTCGTTCGTGATCCGCGTGGAGATCTTCGCGAGCACGTCGTACGGCAGCCGCGACCAGTCGGCGGTCATGGCGTCCTCGGAGGAGACCGGGCGCAGGACGATCGGGTGGCCGTAGGTCCGGCCGTCGCCCTGGACGCCGACGGAGCGGACGTCCGCGAGCAGGACCACCGGGCACTGCCAGATGTCGCGGTCGAGGCCGGCCGCCGTCAGCTCCTCGCGGGCGATGGCGTCGGCCTCGCGGAGCAGGTCGAGCCGCTCCTTGGTGACCTCGCCGACGATCCGGATGCCGAGGCCCGGGCCGGGGAACGGCTGGCGCTGGACGATCTCCTCGGGCAGGCCCAGCTCCTGGCCGACCATCCGGACCTCGTCCTTGAACAGCTTGCGCAGCGGCTCGATCAGCTGGAACTCGAGGTCCTCGGGGAGGCCGCCGACGTTGTGGTGGGACTTGATGTTGGCGGTGCCGGTACCGCCACCGGACTCGACCACGTCGGGGTACAGGGTCCCCTGGACGAGGAACTCCACCGCCGGACCCTCGTCCGCGATGATCTCCGCCTGGGCCTGCTCGAAGACGCGGATGAACTCGCGCCCGATGATCTTCCGCTTCTCCTCGGGGTCGCTGACCCCCTTGAGCGCGGTGAGGAAGCGCTCCTCGGCGTCGACGACCTTCAGCTGGACGCCGGTCGCGGCCACGAAGTCCTTCTCGACCTGCTCGGTCTCGCCCTTGCGCATCAGACCGTGGTCGACGTACACACAGGTCAGCTGGGAGCCGATGGCCTTCTGGACGAGGGCGGCGGCGACCGCGGAGTCCACGCCACCGGACAGCCCGCAGATGGCGCGCCTGTCGCCGACCTGCTCACGGATGGCGGCGGCCTGCTCCTCGATGACGTTCCCGGTGGTCCAGTTCGGCTGCAGACCCGCGCCCCGGTACAGGAAGTGCTCCAGCACCTGCTGTCCGTGCGTGGAGTGCATCACCTCGGGGTGGTACTGGACGCCGTAGAGCTTCTTCTCGTCGTTCTCGAAGGCGGCGACCGGGACGACGTCCGTGGACGCCGTCACGCTGAAGCCCTCGGGGGCGGCGGAGCAGGCGTCGCCGTGCGACATCCACACGGCCTGCTCGGCCGGGGTGCCCTCGAAGAGGGTGGAGCCGGTCTTGCTGACGTGCAGGTCCGTACGGCCGTACTCACGTGCGCCGGTGTTGTCGACGGTGCCGCCGAGGGTGGTGGCCATCAGCTGGAAGCCGTAGCACATGCCGAAGACGGGGACGCCGGCCTCGAAGAGCGCGCGGTCCAGACGGGGGGCGCCCTCCTCGTACACGGACGAGGGGCCGCCGGAGAGGATGATCGCCGCCGGGTTCTTGGCGAGCATCTCCGCGACCGGCATGGTGCTCGGCACGATCTCGCTGTAGACCCGGGCCTCGCGGACTCGACGGGCGATGAGCTGGGCGTACTGCGCACCGAAGTCGACGACCAGGACGGTGTCGGGGGCGGCGGCAGCGGGAGTCGCTGATGACACGGGGGCCTTCCGGCGGTGGGGCGGGGTCTCTGTGCTGGCCAATTCTACCGAGGTGGGCGTGGGGCGGGTCCCGAGCCGGCAACCCACGATCGTGTCTCACCATGCGAGCCGGGTTGGACACCGCCCGTCACCCCGGCATACTGGCCCCATGCTCACGCACACGACCTTCCTCTTTACCTATGGCACCGGGCCCACCGGCTGCCATGGTCGTGCTGCTTGAGCAACTGACAAGCGACTTCCCAGGCGCCCCGGGCCGACAAGGTCCGGGGCGCCTGGTGTTTTCCGGATCCTGCCGCTCCGGGGCACCCCGTACCGAACCGACGAGGAGCCCCCATGACCGCCATCGACCTGACCGGCGCCCGTACCCCCGAGGCCGCCGACGTGATCACCGGCGCACGTGATCGCATCGACGCCCTGGACGACCGCATCATCGGGCTGATCCAGGAACGGATGGCCGTGTCCGCGGTCGTCCAGGAAGCGCGGATCACCTCCGGCGGGCGGCGCGTGAACCTCTCCCGCGAGATGGAGATCCTCAACCACTACAGCGAGGCGCTGGGCAAGCCGGGTACGTCCCTCGCCATGACGCTCCTCGAGCTGTGCCGGGGTCGTATCTGAGTTCGGGCCCCCTCTCACCCGTACGGAGCGTGACCGCATCGCAGGTCGGTTCGTTGATGCGGGTGTCCGTGCCAGCCAGGGGCGGGCGCGAAAGAACCACGCGTGGCTCGCTGGAGCGATGAGGCGTACGGGACGTGCCGTGCGCCGTGGGACCTCGCTCCGGAAAAGTGACCGGACGGCAGGGGACAGCAGCCCGGTCACCCAAGAGAACGGCCGGCTCCGGGGACGCCCGGGGCCGACCGGCGGAAAAATGCAAAAATGCATCAAGGCCGGGTCAAACGGTTGCGGAGGCCGCGTCCATCCAGCACGATGCGTAGAAAGCTCCCAAGTCCCGTCGCAGACAACCGCATTGCGATGCCGACCGGTGTGGCGATGCACGGCCCGACCGCCAGAGGTCGAGACCGCCCATGCGCCCCGACCGCGCCGGGGCGCCGACCAAGGCATTCGAGGCACGCGGCGCAATCCCCCGGCGCCGCTCCCAAGGCACCGGCGCTGCCCTGACGCTGGTGCTGACGAAAGAAGGGCCCCGCGGCTCCGTCCCGCGGGGCCCTTCGCTCTGCCTGTACGCAGGGCGGGCTCAGACGCGGGACACCGTGCCACACGCGTCGGAACCGTCCGCGCCGAGTTCCTTGCTGCGGTCGTACGGGTCGGTCGTCGGCCCGGACGGCGAGGGGCCCGTGGGCTGCTTGCTGGGAAACTCCGGATGCAGGTAGCCGTCGTGGACGCCGCAGGAGGAGTTGCCGGCCTCCTCGTCGTGCTTCAGGACGACCAGTCGGCCGGGCGTGACGTTGTAGTGGGCGGGGTCGGAGAGTTCGACGTCGAGGACGCGGCGCACGATGGTGCGGGTCACCTCGGTCGAGCCGTCGGTGCGGACGACGGGGTAGACGAAGGTGTAGTCGGCGTGCACGGCGACGCCGGTGTACTCGCCCTTCTTGAAGGTGACGCGCCCGCGCGTCTTGACCACGTCACCCACGAGGCGAACCTCGTCGGGATCGAACCGACTGAACATCCGCAGCGGATCATGCTTCTCGCTGGGGGAGCGCAGGGCCGTGTTCAGACCGTCGACCAACTCGGGCTGCTTGGGGTCAAGGACGCCGAGTGCGGCTTCGGGGCGTTCGCCGCGCAGCACCTTGGGGTCGAGGTTGGCACCGACGAGCAGCTTCCGGGTGAGCTTCAGCGCCTCCTCCACCCGCCCCTTCGAAGCCCCTCCGACGGCCGTCGCCTTGGGCAGCACGATCCCGGCCTCGCCGTCGGCCCAGCGCAAGGCGGGGGAACCGGCGAACGGCTCGTCGAGGGTGGGGGTCTGAGGCCGCGCCTCGCCGGGCGCGGCGGTCGGGGCGGCGGTCTCGGCGGGCAGCGGAGACACGGCGACATCCGGCTCCCCGCTGCCGAACGGGTCGCCGGGCAACAGCGACGGCTTGAGCGCCACGACACCGACGGCGATCGCGGCGACCACCCCGACCACCCCCCACGCCTTCTTGCGCCGAGCCTTCCGCCCGTTCATCTCCTGCGACGCCGGCCCGGTCCGCCACCCCGCGGGACTCTCACCCCGCGCGTCCTGCTCCCGCAACCGCTGAGCAACGAGCCGCGCCCGCGCGGAGGGCTCCTTGGGAGCATCACCCCCCGCCCCGCTCTCGCTGTCTCGGAGGAACTTCTCCCACGCCTCGTCGGGTATGGAGTTCTCGTCAGGCGATCTGTCGGCCACAGCGCCCTGTGCCCTTCTGCGAGTTGGGTGTTGGGGAGCTGAGCGTACGTCACACGTGTGAAACACCAAAGGCGACTGCCGGGCCCGATTCCCGCAACCTCGGAACGGTAGCCATCAAAGGCGTCACAACTCCACGAATCCGACCGGATCAAACATCGGCTCGCCCTCGATCACCGGCACGTCGAGCTCCTCATGGAGCGCCGCCCAGAGGAATTCCGTGAACGACATTTGCAAGGGAATCCACTGCCCCATGTCAAGGACCACAAACCAATCAGCTCCACCTGTTCTCCCGGGACTCAGGAATACATGATTCCCGGATGTGGAACGAGCGATCGGAACACATCCGTTGGGCTCCGGATGTATTGGATAGGGATACATTTCCTCAGCCTCGCGTGAAAGCTCTGAGTAAGCGGATGAAGCCTGCTCCCACAAAATTTCGAGACGCAGTCCCTCACTTCCACCCGCGGCCCTTGGATGGAACACGTAAAGCTGATCATTCACACATCCGGGGCCATAAGCCGAAACGAACTCCTTGTAGTCGTCAGGGAGGATCAGCCCGGACTGCGCCTCTAGTGCCTGCCAGTCACGCACGATGCCACCATTGACGGGAGGGCGCCCAAGAACTTCACGGAACCGAGAGACTTCCACCAGATGACCTTTCAGTACATGAGTAACCGCCGGACGTCCGATTGTAGACGGTACAGTTCAGACGGTAACCGCTGTCCCCTACCGCGTGCATTCGTATCTCGGTCGGTATTGCCGGATCGGTTCCGTTGTATACCGGAAGAACTCCGAGCGCTATGCGCTGCCCAGATTTAACAGCCCGCGTGATGTCGTCTTCCAGTGACCGCATGTGCGGCGAGTTGGCGGGATTTTGATATCCGGCCACGAAGTTGCGCAATGTGCTGTTGGAGCCACCCATTTGATTACCGACCAGATGGAGGGCCGCACGGTTACTAACAGGCAGCTTGTCGTACCCGGCCGGCTTCCACTTAGGGTCCAGACGCCAGGGGCGCAGGTCATACGAATCGATGTAAGCGACTGCTCCAGTAGCCCGACAGTCGTCGGGACTTGGGCCGAATCGGGTCATCGGTGCGTAGTAGAACGAGGGATCAGTGGAAGGAAAATCTCGCGAGCAAGCGTCGCGCGTACGCCGGGCGCTGGGGTTCGCTCCCGAGCGGCCGTAGCCGAGGTCCGGGTCGATGTCCTCATCCGGGAACATGTCTTGGAGCGCGCCGAGGCTTGTGCTGTCTTCCGGCGTGTACCCGCCGGTGTCGACCAGCCCAAGCATGTCAGCCGTGTCAACGAGGGCGTGGCCAGCGACTTCGACCATGACCGCCTGGTCCACCGCCTGCCGCTGAATACGAACCGTGTCCACCTTCGGCTTGGGGACCGGTCTCGCGGGTGCAGGAGTGGGGCGAGGGCCCTTGTTGGGGTTTTGGGGGATGGGACGCTGGTTCGGAGGTCTCGTGTTGCCCGTGGTGCGAGGCGTGCTGTTCGAGCGGTACGTACCCCTGCCGCTATTGGTCCAGTTACTCGGACGACCGCTGGAACGGCCGTAGGTCGGGCGGTTGTAGGTCGGGCGGCCTGGGGGGCTGGTCCTGCGTGCGGTCCTGGTCCCGAGTTCGAGTTCGCGTTGGAACCTCCTGGCTTGCGCCCGGGCAGCGTTTCCGTTGCCCCGACCGCTTGCGGCACGAGCGCGTGTGGACCGGGTTCTAGTCCGGAAGCGGGGCATTTTGGCAGAACCCATGCGGCCCACCGACACAGCTCCGCCACCGCTGTCACGCTGGTTGTAGTGGCCCGTAGGGTCGATGCCGTTCAGCGACCCCCCGTAGCCATAGCTGTACCGGTTGGCCTCCCCGGACGGCACCGGATCCAGCAGCCAGGTATCCCGTGAGGCGAAGGAGCCCGTGCCCGGCTGGTACCAGCGGGCGGCCATGTTGACGTCGCCGGTGGTGGGGTCGGTCCAGCCGGACTGGTAGCCCACGGCCGGGGTGGTGCCGTTGGATGCCGTCTCCTCGCCGAAGGGGTCGTACGACGTCGAGCCCGTCACCTGGGTGGCGTCGGCGTTGAGGGCTGCGACCAAGTCTGTGTGCTGGTCGGTGACGGCCAGTTGCTTGGTGGTGCCGGTGGAGAGGGAGAGGAGGGCACCTTCGGGCGTGCGGTTGTAGGTCGTGGTGCCGTCGCCTGCGAGGTTGTTCGAGCCTCCGTCGTAAGTGAAGGTCGTCGTACCGCTGGTCTGGACGCGGTCGAGGGAGTCGTAGGTGTACGTCGCGGCGCCGTCGGTGAGCTTGCGTTCGAAGGCGTCGAAGGTCAGCGTGCGCGGACTCCCGCTGCCAGAGGTGACCGACGCCAGGGTGCCACGGGGGGTGTACGTGAACGTCTCCGCACCATCGCTGAGTTGGCGGTTGCGGGCGTCGAACGTCGCCGTCGTCGAACCCGCCTTGGTGCGGTTGCCCGACGCGTCCCACTCGTACGACGTCGTCGAGCCGTCCTTCGTCCAGGACTTCAGGCGGCTTGCGTTGTCGTAGGCGTACGTGTTGGTACCGGCGCCCGCCGTACCCGTCGTCTTCTTCGATGTCAGGTTGTCGTCGAGGTCGTGGCCGTACGTCGTCGAGGCGATCGTCGTCGTGCCGTCGGGGTTGGTGATCGTGTCACCGTTCAGGCGGCCGAGGTCGTCGTAGCCGTACGTGCGCTTGGCCGTGACCGTGGTCGCCCCACTGCTGGCTCTGGTGACGTACTGCTCCAGGCTCGGCCGGCCCGCCGCGTCGAAGTCGTACCAGATGTACTTGCCTGTGGCGGAATCCCGGGCCCAGTAGATGCGTCCGGTGTTGTCGTAGCCGTAGGTCGTGGATCCGGAGTCGGCCTTGCGTTCCGTCATGTCGCCGTCGGCGTTGTACGTGTAGCTCGACTTGCCGCCCGGACCGGCCGCGGTCAGGAGTTGGCCGCGGTCGTTGTAGGTGTAGGTGTTGTTGGTGACGGCGTCGGCCGTGGCGACGGCAATGAGGCGGCCCGCCAGGTCGTACTTCAGGGCTCGGTCGGCGGTGGTCGCCTCCGCGCCGGAGCCGGTCTCGTGCGTGAGGCGGCCCAGTCCGTCGTAAGTGCGTTGACGACTCACCCCGCCCGGGAGCAGTTCCGTCACGGGCTGTCCGGCCTTGTCGTAGACGGTCGTCCAGGTGCGGTCAGCGGCGTTCGGGTGTGCGCTCGTGGTGGGTTCGACGGTGGACTCGGGCAGGCCCCAGCTGGTGAAGGTGTAGACGGCCTTGTTGCTGCGGCCGTCGGTCAGACGCGTGCGGTTTCCGGCCGCGTCGTAGCCGATGGTCGTGGTGATCGACTCGGTACCCGACACCGGCTGAACCTGGCGGGTCATCCGACCCAGTGCGTCGTACACGTACGTCGTGCGGGCCTTCGCCTGGGCCGAGATCACCGCTGTGCGGTTGCCATCGGCGTCGAACTCGGCGGACGCCGTCCGCAGGGCGGTCGTGCCCGTGCCGTAGTCGGTGGTCGCGGTGGCGTTGCCCAGTGCGTCGTACGTGGTCGTCGTACGGCGGTTCGTGGCGTCGACCGTTTCCGTGCGGCGGCCCAGGCCGTCGTAGTCGAACTTCGTCGTCCCGGCCGGGTCGGTCAGGGACTTGACCTCGCCCGCGGGGTTGTACGTGCCCGTCGAGGTGACGCCGGCCGGAGTGGTCGACGAGGTCTGGTTGTTCGCGTCGTCCCAGGCGTAGCGGCTGATCAGATTCGCAGCGGCCGGGTAGCGCTCGACCGTGGTCGCCGTCAGTTGGCGCCCCAGCTCGTCGTACGTCGCCTCGGTGCGGGCACCTGTGGGGCCAGTGGCCGAGAGCTGGAGACCGGTGGGGGTCCAGGTGTGGCGGGTGACACCGCCGCCGTCCGTGCCCGCGGTGACGACCAGGTTCGGGCCGCTCTCCGTCGCCTCGAGGGCAGCAGCCGCGTCGGCGACCGGGTCCGTCATGGTCGTCAACTGGCCCAGCTGGTCGTAGGTGTAGCGGGTGACGCGGCCGAGCGGGTCGGTCACGGTCTGCGGCAGGCCGAGCGTGTTGTAGGTGGTGCGGGTTGTCGCCGTGAGCGTGGTCGTGGCGCCCGGCGGGGTGTAGTCGGGAAGGGTGAGCGCGGTCGTACGGCCCAGGCGGTCGACCTCGGTGCGGGTGACCTTGCCGAGGGCGTCCTTGGTCTCGGTGGTTTCGCCGAAGGTGTTGTAGCCGGTCAGCATGGTCGGCTTGACCGTTGCGGCCGCAGCGCCGTTCTCCTCCGCCTGCACCGCCGGGGCTGTCTCCTGCACCAAGCGGCCGAGGGCGTCATACCGGTAGGTGGTGGTGTACGCGGCAGGGTCGGTGCCCGTGACGTTGCCACGCGGGCTGACGGCGGTCAGCGGCAGGCCGCGGTCGTCGTAGGTGCCGGTGGAGATGTGGGTACTGGCGCCGTCGGTGACGGTCTGTTTGGTGAGGTTCCCCGAGGTGTCGTACTCCGCGGCTGTGGTGAGCTTCTTGCTCCCGGAGATGGTCTGCGTCTGCTCCTTGACTCGGTCGTCGCCGTCGTAGGCGTAGGTGGTGGCACGGTTAAGGCCGGTGGGGTCGAAGACGCTGGTGGTGGTGCGGCCCAGGGCGTCCACGGTGAACGTCTCGGTGCTCGTGCCCCCGCTGGTCACCTGCTTGGTGAGGTGGCCGGCCGGGTCGTAGGTGTTCGTCTCAAGGACGATGTCGTGCCGGGTGCCGTCGGCCTGGGTGACCTGCTTGGCCGTAGTAGTGACGGCGAGGCCGTCGTCGTAATAGGTGTACGCGGTCGTCGCGCCCATGGCATCGGTTGTGGACGCCAGGCGGCCGGCCGGGTCGTAGGCGTTGGACACGACCGTCAAGTCCCGTGTGTTGCTGGACGGGTTGCCCGTCCAGTCGTCGAGGACGGTCGCGGCGTGCTGGCCCCGGGCTGTGTAGATGTACGTGAAGTGCGTGCCCGCCTCGTCGGTCATGCCGCTTGCGCGGCCCAGCTCGTCGTGGTCGAGCAGGGTGGTGCGCTGCTCGGCATCGGTGACGGTGTCGTTCAGCCCGTGCTCGTCGTAGTGGTATGTCGTGTCGCGCTGCGTATCGCCGCCGCTGGTGTCCTTTGTCGACTCCGACAGCAGGTTGCCGTCCTCGTCATAGGCCCGAGTGATCACGGCGCTGTGCGTGGATCCCGTGACCTCGTTCTTCACCGCTGCACCGATCTCAGTGACGACGTGGGAAGCCTTGTCGTAGGAGTACGTGGTGGGGACGCCGGTGGGGAAAGTGTCGGAGACCTGTTTCTCGGAAGTCTTCCGGCCAAGGCCGTCGTACGTGTACGAGGTGACGAGGCCGGACGGCGCCGTGGCCTCTGAGAGGTCGCCGGTGGTGTAGTAGCGGTACGACGTCTTCGCGCCGCCCGGGGTCGTCTCGGTCAGCACCAGGCCTGCCGGGGTGGTGCCGCCACCGACCGCGGCTTCGGTGCCGGCGGTGTAGGTGGTGGAGGCGGTGCTGTTGTCCGGGCGGGTGATGGTCAGGGGCAGGCCCTGGGCGTTGTAGGTGTACGCGGTGCGGTAGCGGTCGTCCTTGTAGTCGGTCGAGCGCTGGTCACGGTACGTGAGGGGTTGGTCGTTGCGCGGGTCGAGGGGGTCGCTCGCGTTCAGGTAGTAGGAGCCGAAGCTCGTCCAGCAGGAGTCGGCGTCCCGGCAGGTGGTGGTCGACACGGTGTTGCCGCGGGCGTCGTGGCCGGTGACGGTGGCGTGGCCGTTGGGGTCGGTGACGGTGTGGAGGTTGCCGGCCGTGTCGTAGGCGTAGGACGTCACAGCGCCCGTCTCGTCCGTGTGCGAGACGATGCGCTGGCCGTGGAGAGCGTCGTAACTGCTGGTGCTGGTCTTCTGCTTGGGGTCGGTCACCGTGACCATGGCGGTCAGGCCCGAGCCGGCGGGCTCGACCTGTGCGCGGTAGTGGGCCGCGACCTGGTCGGAGGTGAGCGCCTTGCGGTACAGGGCCACCTCGTCCAGTCGGCCCTGGAAGTGGTAGTCGCCACTGGCCTCGCCCATCCAGCCGGGGCTGCTGTAGCCGGCGCCCAGGTAGGCGTACGGGCGCGACTGGTCGACGAGGGTGCCGCTGAGCGAGCCGAGCTTGACGCCGTCCAGGTACAGGGACTGCGTCGCACCGCCGCCGGAGAGCACGACGTGGTGCCACTCGCTGTCCGTCACTGCCTGTGGCGAGATGATGGGCGTGGCCGTGGTGCCGGCCCTGGGGAACTCGCCGCGCAGCTTGCCGTCGCCGTCGATGTTCAGTACGGGTCGCCAGGAGGTGGGGGTTTGGCCGAGGGGGGTGTTCTGGAACGCCAGGAGGACTGACGACGTCGCGGAAGTGCGAAACCACATTTCGGCCGACAGCTCCGTGCTGCCTGCGGGAATGGAGCCGGGCAACGAGATGTGGCCGCCAAGGCCCAGTCGGACGGCTTGGTTGTCACCGGTTCCGAATACACCGGCCTCGCCCAGCTTGGACTGGCGCACGGTGCCGTCGTCCGGCTGGAAAACCGCATCCATGCCCGAACCGCCCACCTCGCTGGCAAGGGCGGTGCCTTCCGTCTCGCCAAGGCGCCAGTACGCCGCAGGCGCATCCGCAGCGGCGACGCCCTGATATTGGTCGCCCGTGCCCTTGACCAAGGCGGTGCGAGCCTGGATATGGCGGTTGGGGGTGTCCGTCGTGTAGCCCGCCATGCTGACCCACGGTACGTAGATCCAGATGGGGTCGCCCTGGGAGTCAACAACCTTCCTGAAGGTCACCAACGCCTTGTCGTAGAAGGCGACTTCATCTATCTGCCCGGCGAAGTTGCGATAGCCGGCTGCCTGGCCGTCCCAGCCCGACGAGGAGTAGCCACCGCCGACAACCACATGGGGATAGCGCACTGCATCTACTCCAGTGCGTGAGCTGCCCTGGTAATCGCCGTCCACGAACAGCGCCTGGATGCCCTCGTTGCCCGTCAGAAGCACGTGATGCCACTCGTTATCGGTGACTGCTTCGTCGGTCGTCAGGGTGGCCGCGTCGAAGGTGAACTTTCCGCGCAGTTTCCCATCCTCGTCAATCAGAAGAATGGGGCGCCAGCCGGTGGGGGTGGCACCGAACTCCGCGTTCTGGTGAGTTACCAGGACTCCCGGCTCCGTCGTCTTGAACCACAGTTCCACGGACATCGCGGCAGACGTCCCCAGGGATTCAGCGGGTACTTCCACCGCGCCATCTCCGTGGAAACTGGCAGCAGTGTCGTCACCGTCTGCGAAGATGCCCGCGCTGCCAGCTTGGGCATCGCCCACGTAGCTCCCCGCCAGTCCGTCGCCCAACGGGCTTGCTGCCTGGCTGCCGCTCCCCTCACCCAGACGCCAGTACCCCGTGGGGCTGCTGCGCTGAATCGCGTTGGCGTACGAGAAGGATGCGTTCGAGTAAGAAGGATCCGAGACCTTCCAAGTCCCCCCGTTGTCATCGGTGTGCTCAGTCAGGCGGCCGTCCACCGGGTCGTACGACGCCGCGGCGTGGACCCGGCCCGAGGGAAGCGTGACCTTCTTGATCTGGCCGATCGCGGCGCGGGCGGCGTAGTGTTCGGCGACCGTCGCGGGGTCGAGCGGGTGGTCGTAGACGGCCACCTCGTCCAGTTGGCCCTTGAAGTGGTAGTCCCCAGCGGTCAGGCCCATCCAGCCGGGGCTCCCGTAGCCGCCACCGAGGTAGGCATACGTGTCGGTCTGTTCGATGAGCGTGCCGTTCAGCGAGCCGACCTTGGCGCCGTCCAGGTAGAGGGTCTGCTCGGTCGCACCACCGGAGAGCACGGCGTGGTGCCACTTGCCGTCGGTCACCGCCTGCGCCGAGACCATGGGGGTGGCGGTGGTGCCGGTCCGGAAGAACTCCCCGCGGAGCTTGCCCGAGCCGTCGATGTTGAGTGCCGGTCGATAGGAGGTCGGCTTCTCGCCCAGCTCGGCGTCCTGGAATGCCAGGAGGACGGCGGACGGTGTGGTGGTCTTGAACCACAGCTCGACGGACGGGAAGGCCGTGGCCTTCAGCGTGCCGCCGGGCAGCTCGATCACCGAGTCCGTGCCGTCGAAGCTCACGGAAGTGTCCGTCGTCCCGGCGACAGCGGAGTCGGTGCCGAACTGGACGTCCCGGTATTCGGCCTCGTTCAGGCCGGTGCGCGAAGCCGCCTCGCTCGTGGCAGTTGCTCCCTCGCGCTCGCCCAGGCGCCAGTAGGAGGTGGGGGAAGCGTTGAGAACGCCGCTGCGGTAGACCGAGCCGTCGCCATATTCGTAAACGGTGCACTTCGTGGTCGACGACGGCGGGCACACCTTCGTCAGCCGGTCGCCGAGGTAGGAGTAGGACCAGGTGAGTCCGGGGGTACTCGCGTCGATGGCGCTCGTGGTGACCGAGGAGACGCGGCTGCCGGTCCAGGTGAAGTCGAGGGAACGTCCCGAAAGGACGTCGGTCACCTTCTTGACCGGGCCGCTGTCCGCTGGCTCATGGGTGATGGTCTGTTTGCGGCCGGCCACGTCCGCGATCTGGACGAGGGACCCACTGCTCAGGAAGCGGTAGGTGTCGCCTGAACGCTCACGCAGGACCCAGCCGTCGGTCTGGCGGGTGAGGGTGAGCGAGCCGCCCGCCGGACCGGCGTAGCTGCCGTCCGCGTTCTTGCCGAACCGAGCCTGCGAGCCGTCCGCGAGCGTCACGAGCACGGTGGAAGTAGCAGTCTCCTCCTTCAGCCGCATGTCCCAAGGGGTGGACCAGCCGCTACCGAAGGCGCCGTCGCGGCGCGGATCCAGGGAGTTGTAGGTGCGCGTGACCGCCAGTTCGGGGCCTACGGTGGCGATTGCCGCGTCCGTGGCAGCGGTGACGTAGTTTCCGGCCTGGGTGCCGATCTCCTTGCCTTCGTCGGCACCACCGAGGTGGCTCGTCACGGTCGGCTGCGGAACCTGCGTGGTGAGCAGTGCGGCGCCGGGTTGGGTGGAGGTTGCGGCACCGTCGTAGGCATAGGCGTACCAGGCGTACGGCTTACCCCAGGACAGCCAGCCGGACGGCACGGCCCACTGCTGCTCGCTGCTGCGGGTGCCCTTCTTGCAGTTCTTGCGCAGATTGCTGCCCTCGACCTCGCACACCTCGAACGTGTACTGAAGCGTCGACTTGGGGTAGCCGTCGGCGTCCGTTCCCTTCGCCCACAGGGTCGGCGTCAGCGAGTCGACGACGACGCCGCTGCCCGGCCACTCGGCGGTCAGCTGGGGCGGGATGTTCACCGAGGCGATCTTGACGGCGGGTCCGGGCACGCCGGCGGTGGTGAAGCGGCTGACGCCGACATCGTCCATCGTCCACTGGAGGGTGTACGTGGCGGGTGTCAGCGCCGCGACCTTCGCGTCCAGTGTCACGCTCTCACCGGGCGAGATGTCCTGCGGCATCTCCGTCCAGGCGATCTTCGAGCTGTCGGTGATCTCCTTGCCGGAGGCGTCGAAAAGGTTGTAGCGCAGCCTGTAGTTGCCGCCCTTGGGCCAGGTCGCCTGCCCCCGGTTGGTGACGGTGACCTTCTCTACGCCCTGCGAGGTGGCGGTGACGGGGGCAGTGAAGTCGCCGAGCTTTGTACGTGGCACCGTACTTGGTCCAGGTGACGTCGAGGCTGGGCTTGCCGTTCGGGTAGTCGTCGGAGCCGAACTGCTTCCAGCCCTTGGAATCGCTGGTGGACGCCTTCACCGCGAGGCCGTAGTTCTTCTTGCGCCCGTGCGTCCAGTCGTCGACCAGCGTGCGGCCGGCCAAGCCGAGGTTGATGCTCTCCCATGCCGTGCCGCACGCCCAGGTCTCCGTGCCCTCGGGACGCCAACCGTGCGCGAAGCTCTTGGAGGCCAGGGACGCGCCGGTCGCGGGGCCCGGGTACTTGGTGGTCGTGGACTCCGCCCAGGTCGACGTGATCGGGTGCACGGTGACGGGGCGCGCAGTGCAGGACTGCGACCAGGTGTTGTAGAGGGCGAGATGGGCGCCGAGCACCCAGGCGTTCTTCAGGGAGGTCTCGACGCCGTTGAAGCGCAGGAAGGCGGCGGCCTTGTGGCTGCCCCCGTCGTACGTCCCGACCTTCAGCGCGGTGTCCGAGGCGAAGTTCTGGTCGTACGGGGACTCGACGTACGTACCGGAGGTGGAGTTGAACGACTGGACCGACGGGTCGACACGGACCGGGAAGACCCGCTCGGGAGCGGTGAGCCACTCCTTGTCGAGCTTGACCACCAGGATCTGGCGACCGCTGTCCTCATCCAGCTCGTAGGTGACACCGGACGAGATGATGCCCTCGTTGGAGTCGGGGGCGTGGTTCCCGTCCTCCATCCATCCGGCGGGTGTCCACGCGCGCTGCGTGCCGTCCGCGTCGGTGAAGACCACGTTGCCGTGCTCGTCGAGGGCGGCGGTCAGACCCTGCAACTCAAGGGGGAAACGCCATTCCGTGGGCGCGTTGGCGCCCTTGAGAACCAGGGTCTCCTTGACCGACTCGTTGCCGGCGAGAAGTTCCAGGTCGGAAGCGGTGCGCACATCGGAGTAGGTGAGGGTGCTGCCGTGGGCTTGACCGGCGGACGGGCGGGCTCCCTCGACGGCGTAGCCGAGCGAGAGGCCGTTGCCAAGCCGCATGCGGACCACCGGGTCGGCGTCGGCATCGGCCGCGAGTTCGAGGGGTGACTCGGTGGCGCGGGTCTCCCAGCCCTCCTCCTCGCCCGCGCCCATCGTGCTCGGACCGGAAGAATCCTGGCGCACGAGCGAGGCATCGACGGGCTTCCAGTTTCCGTCTGCGGCCGGGAAGTTCACCGGCTCGTTGTAGAAGCGGGTGGTGTAGGTGCCGTCAGGGTTGAGGTAGGTGCGCTGGCGTTCGCCGCGCTTGCTCCCGATCTCCTTGCTGCGCTTGGCGTCGAAGCCCTGCGGTGGGACGACGTCAGGCGTGTCTGTCTTCCGGACGGGACCGGGCTTGGGGGGCTTCGCAGTACTGGGCAGCCTGGTGATGCCGTCCGTCTGCTCGGCCGGAAGTTCACCGCGACCGGTGAGCGGTTCGCTGTGACCGCCCTTGGCGGAGGCGTCCGTGGCATCCGCGGACGCGCGGTGGCTGCGTCCCGCGGCAGAGCCCCACAGCTGGTCGGGGGCCTCCTCCGAACTGCCGCCTGTCGACTGGCTCAAGGCCAGGGCAGCCTGCTCGGTTCCAGCCAGTACGGCCAGCACGAACGCAACAGCAACAACAAGTGGACGCGCCGGGCGCACAGTTTTCCCCACTGTGGTGATTCAAGAGGGGGAAAGTCTTAAGACGTCGTCTCATTTGGCGAGTCGGCGGTAGCAGATGAGGCTGCAGGCGATGGCTGTGAAGGCCAGGAAGTGCTCGGCCTTGCGTTCGTAGCGGCGGTGCAAACGGCGGCAGCCACCCAGCCAGGACATCGTGCGCTCGATCGTCCAGCGATGCCGGCCCAGCCGGGTGGAGGACTCGATGCCCTTGCGGGCGATGCGGTGCCGGATGCCTCGCTTGCGGAGCCAGCGGCGCAGGTGGTCGTAGTCGTAGCCCTTGTCCGCGTGCAGCTTCGCGGGCCGTCGTCTGCGCGGGCCGCGGCGGGAGCGGATCGGCGGGATCCCGCGCACGAGCGGCTCGAGTGCCTGGCTGTCGTGCAGGTTCGCGCCGGAGATGCCGATCGAGAGGGGTAAACCGGTCCGCTCGGTGATCAAGTGGACCTTCGAGCCCTTCTTGCCCCGGTCTACAGGATTCGGACCTGTCAGGTCCCCCCTTTCAGGGCCCGCATGTTCACCGAGTCGATCGCGCAGCGCGACCAGTCCAGGTCTCCGCGCGAACCCAGTTCGTCGAGGATGACGCGGTGGAGCTTCGCCCAGACCCGAGCGGCGGTCCACTCGGTGAAGCGCCGGTGCGCGGTCGGCCCCGAGGGGCCGAAGACCGGCGGCAGCTGCCGCCAGGTGCAGCCCGTCGTGGCCACGAAGATGATCGCGGCCAGAACCTCGCGATCCCCGTACCGGCGCCGGCCGCCGCCCTGCGGCCGCGATGGAGCGGGTGGGACCACCCGCTGGAACAGCTCCCACAACTCGTCCGGCACCATGCGCTCGACCATCACCACACGGTGCAGATTACCCAGCATTCCAAATGAGACGACCTCTAAGTCAAGAAGGTAAAGACGCACAAGATGTTCACAGAGTTACAGATTTGAAAGTGATGACAGCCACATGACAATCCGGGCGATCACCTATGTAACGGCAGCCAGTCATGTGTGACCCAGAGCACATAAAAATTGTGTGAGTGGGAGGACAACCATTCGCAGGCCTCACTGATCAAACCATCGGAACCACGGGCCACACCCGCGCCCCACACGCGGAGGCCTCCCCAAAGCACGTGCTGCGAGGATCGCAGCACGTCAGACTTTCGAGGTCTTCATGAAGCTTCGCCGCGCCATGGCCACTGCGGCCGCGACGGCTGCAATAGCCCCGCTCACTCTGCTCTCGGCTCCCGCTGCCTTCGCGGAGGAGCCGACTCCCTCCACGTCGGCCAGCGCGTCCGCGTCCGCCAGCGAGAGCTCCTCGGCGTCCGCCAGCTCGTCGAGCTCGGAGTCCGCCTCGTCGTCCGCGAGCGCCTCCACGTCCGCCTCGGCGAGCACCTCGGTCTCGGCCTCGGCCTCCTCGTCCGCTTCCGCCTCGGCCTCCACCACTCCGTCGGGTTCGACTTCGGCATCTCCGAGCCCGTCCGCCAGCGAGAAGCCGTGGGACCCGTACGAGGACTGCGAGAACTTCGACCTGGACGAGGACCTCAAGGCAACGATCTCGGGCCTCCCGAACAAGATCGTCGCTGGTTCCGGCTGGCACAACTTCGAGTTCAAGGTCGAGAACGACTCCGACCGCGACCTCAAGAACGTCTGGATCAGCGCGCTCGCGGAGTACGCGGACGACACGAATTCGGACGACTCCCTGAGCTTCGACCTCGCCGAGATCCAGGTCAAGGAAAACGGCAAGTGGACCGACGCCTACCAGGAGGGCGATGACGACTTCACCCTCTCCGGTACCTTCGTGGCCACCCTCGGTTCGCTGGAGAAGAACACCACCGCCAGCCTCGATCTCCGCGTGAAGATCAACGCGAAGGCCCCGGCAGGCTCGTCGTTCGCACTGAGCCAGGCCGTGTACGCGGGTGAGGACTCCACCTGCTACGGAAACGGTGAGTTCTACGACTTCACCGTGCTCGCTGCGGGCAGTAAGCCCGGCGATGTGGGTGACGCCAAGCCGAACGGCCAGAAGCCCGAGGGCGTCGACAAGGACGTCAAGCCGCAGGGTGACATCAAGGAGATCAACGGCAACCTCGCCGAGACCGGCTCCAGCTCCGCGCTGCCGATCATCGGGCTCGTCGGTGGTGTCGCCGTCGTCGCCGGTGCGGGTGCGGTGTTCGTGGTGCGTCGGCGTAAGGCCGAGGCCGGCGCGTAAGGCTTGACCGTAAGACAGAGAGAGGGACTCGCGCTCGGAGGGGAGCGCGAGTCCCTCTCTCCTTTCCGACCTCTCTTTTCCGAGTCCCTTTTCCCGTACGGGTTACTTCTTCGGCGGTACGGCCGGCATCCCCAAGAACGGCAGCCGCAGCGCGCCGAACGCGTCCGCCGGGACCGTCGGGGACTTCGGTTCGACCGGCTTCAGGCGTTCGTAGGCCGCTCCCGGTGCGGGACGGGGATCGGTCTCGCCCTTGTTGGGCCAGTAGGACATCGCGCGTTCCGCCTGGGCGGTGATCGTGAGGGACGGGTTCACGCCCAGGTTCGCCGAGACCGCGGAGCCGTCGACGACGGAGATGCCGGGGTGGCCGTAGAGGCGGTGGTACGGGTCGATGACGCCCGTGTCGCGGGAGGAGCCGATCGGGCAGCCGCCCAGGAAGTGGGCCGTCAGGGGCGTGCCCATGAGTTCGCCCACGTTGGAGCCGGCGAAGCCGTTGATGTCGGCGGCGAGGGCGGAGGCGGCCTCCGAGGCGGCCCTGATCTGCTTGGGGTTGGGGGCGCCGTGGCCCTGGCGGGCGGTCAGCAGGCCCTTGCCCACGCCCGTCGGCTTCAGGTACGTCGTCAGGGAGTTGTCCAGCGACTGCATCACCAGGCCGATGATGGTCCGCTCCGACCAGCGGCGGTTGGACAGGGACCGCAGGACGAGGAGCGGGTGCCGGGCGGCGCTCCGCAGCCAGGCCGCGACCCTCGACGAGCCCTCCACGTACGGGACCTGGAGGATCGACAGGCCGCCCATCGCGTTGGAGCCCTTGCCGTAGCGGACCGGCTCGATGTGGGTGTTCTCGTCCGGGTGGATCGAGGACGTGATGGCGACTCCCCTGGTGAAGTCGGCCGTCGGCTCGCCTGTCACCTTGCGGTAGCGCCGGTTGTCCGTCTGGGCGCCCACCAGCGCCTCGGAGTTGGTACGGGTCAGCGTGCCCAGGCGGTCCGAGAGGTACGGCAGTTGCCGGTTCG
Source organism: Streptomyces sp. NPDC002888 (assembly GCF_042888465.1). Classification (NCBI taxonomy): domain Bacteria; kingdom Bacillati; phylum Actinomycetota; class Actinomycetes; order Kitasatosporales; family Streptomycetaceae; genus Streptomyces; species Streptomyces sp. NPDC002888. Next base: position 398,296 of record NZ_JBIAPU010000003.1, read on the forward strand.
CCTTCATACGGTGGAGCAGGGTCTGGGTGCCGTAGGTGCCGGCCGCCAGGACCACTCTGCGGGCGGTGAAGGTCCGGCCCTTGGACCCCCGGCGGTCCTCCGTCGGCAGCGTGGCCACCGCGTAGCCGCCCCGTGAGTCGTCGGTCACCGACATGACCGTCGTCATGGGGTGCACGACCGCGCCCGCCTTCTGGGCGAGGTGGAGGTAGTTCTCGTTCAGGGTGTTCTTCGCGCCGTGGCGGCACCCCGTCATGCACTCCCCGCACTCGGAGCAGGCCCTGCGGGACGGTCCCGCGCCGCCGAAGTAGGGGTCGGACACCTCCTCCCCCGCCTTGACCTTCACCTCCCCGCCGGCGTCCTTGCCGTCGCCGAAGAACACGCCCACCGGTGCCAGGTGGAAGGTGTCCCCCACGCCCATTCGCTCGGCGGCCGCCTTCAGATGGACGTCGGACGGGGTCATCGTCGGGTTGATCCGTACGCCGAGCATGCGCTGCGCCTGGTCGTAGTACGGCTTCAGCTCGTCCTGCCAGTCGGTGATGTCACGCCACTGGGGGTCGTCGAAGAAGGCCTTCGGCGGTACGTAGAGGGTGTTGGCGTAGTTGAGGGAGCCGCCGCCCACGCCCGCGCCGGCCAGGACCATGACGTTGCCCAGCAGGTGGATGCGCTGGATTCCGTAGAGGCCGAGCTTGGGGGCCCAGAGGTAGTTCTTCAGGTCCCAGGAGTTCTTGGGGAGGGTTTCGCGGGTGTAGCGGCGGCCGGCTTCCAGGACGCCTACGCGGTAGCCCTTCTCCGTGAGGCGAAGCGCCGTGACTGAGCCGCCGAAGCCGGAGCCGACGACGAGGACGTCGTAGTCGTAGGAGTCCTGGGGCACGTGTTCTCCTCGTTGAGTGTCCGTGCGGGCCGGATGTGGTTACTTGAACCGGAACGCCTTCATCAGGCGGAGGCTCCTGCTCATGAACTGCGCGTACTTCTCGTCGTCCATGCCCAGCGACGGGGCCATCGGGAGCAGGCGCTGCTGGGCCACCGTCTGGGCCTCCGTGTACTTGAGGATGCCCTCGGAGCCATGACGGCGGCCGAGGCCGGACTCCTTCATGCCGCCCATGGGGGACTGGACGCTGCCGTAGGCGGGGGCGTAGCCCTCGTTGACGTTCACGGTGCCGGTGCGCAGGCGGGCGGCGACGTCGCGGCCGCGGCGGCCGTCCTTCGTCCAGACCGACGCGTTCAGGCCGTACGGCGTGGAGTTGGCGAGTTCGATCGCCTCGTCGTCCGACGTGAAGCGGTAGATCGACACGACCGGGCCGAAGGTCTCCTCCGTGCACACGGACATGGGGGCCTCGACGCCGTCGAGGATCGTGGGCTCGTAGAAGTACGGGCCGATGTCCGGGCGGGCCACACCGCCCGCGACGACCTTCGCGCCCTTGGCGACGGCCTCCTCCACGTGCCGCTGCACCGTCTCCAGCTGACGGTCGCCGACCAGGGAGCCCATGTCGGCGCCGTAGGCGAGGGAGGTGCCGAGCCGCATGGCCTTGGTGCGGGCCGCGAAGCGTTCGACGAAGGCGTCCGCGATCGACTCGTGGACGTACAACCGCTCGATGGAGATGCAGAGTTGCCCGGCGGAGGAGAAGCAGGCGCGGACCGCGCCCGCGGCCGCCTTCTCCACGTCGGCGTCCTCGAGGACCAGCATCGCGTTCTTGCCGCCGAGTTCGAGGGAGACACCGACCAGACGGGCGGCGGCGCCCTGGGCGACCTCGCGGCCGGTGCGGGTGGAGCCGGTGAAGGAGACGTAGTCGGCGTGCTTGACGACCTCGGGGCCCACGACGGGCCCCTCGCCGAGGACGACCTGGAAGACGTCGGCGGGCAGGCCCGCCTCGATGAGCAGGTCACGGGCCCACAGGGCGGTCAGGCAGGTCTCCGTGTCCGGCTTCATCACGACCGCGTTGCCCGCGACGAACGCCGGCAGCGCGTCGCCGACCGACAGCTCCAGAGGGTAGTTCCAGGGGGCGATCTGGCCGACGACCCCGCGCGGGTGGCGAAGTTCGGTGACCTTCGTGAGGGTGGGCACGGCGCCGGCGTGCCGCTTGGGCCGGAGGTAGGCGGGCGCCTTGCGGCCGTAGTGGCGGGCCGCGACCGCGACGGCCTGGACCTCCTCGTGGGCGTGCAGGCGGGCCTTGCCGGTCTCCAGCTGGATCAGGTCGAGGACCTCGGCCTGGCGCTCGAGGATCAGGTCGTGGAAGCGGAGCAGCACGGCGGCCCGCTGTCGTACGGGGGTCTGCTCCCAGACGGCCTGGGCGGCGCGGGCCCGGTCGTAGGCGAGGGCCACGTCCTCGGGTGTGGACTCGGGCAGGTCGGCGAGCTTCTCGCCGGTGAACGGCGTGTGGTTGGCGGTCCGACCGGATCCGGTCACACCCTTGGTGAGCTGGGCGACCAGCTCGGGGGTGACCACGTCCTCGGCGGTGCGTACGCCGATGGGGGCGGGGGCGATCGGGTTGGTGCCGGTGGAGGAGGTGCCGGTCTTCTCTGTGCCGGTCTTCTCGGGGGCCTGCGAGTCCGTCATGAGGCGCAGGGTATGACGCGGGGAAGACTTTGGGTACCCGCCGGTAATCGGGATTCACCGAGTGCTCACACGGCGCCAGTGGTCACTGGCAACGAACGCGCTGATCAGGGCGTTGGACGGTGGTGTTCCGACGAGAGCGGGCGCGATTCAGTCCTTCTCGATCTCCAGGCGGTCGCGGGCGCCCTTGAACACCGCCGTCCCCTGCTTCTCGTCCGGCGTTCCCTTGGGCATGGACACGCGCAGCTCGTACATGTGGTTCGCGTCGGTGCGCAGGACCAGCTCCATCACGCGGGTGGGCCTGCTGTCTAGGTCGTAGGTCGTGTCGGCGAGGACGGCCTCCCGGCCGTCGAAGCTGGTACGCGTGTACTGGGTCGAGGACCGTTCCGACTCGCCCCACGTGCCGTTGGGCTCCCCGGCCTGCGCCATCGGCGAGCGGGGCGCCTTGGTCCACCGGGTGAGGGACACCGCGATCGTGCCGTCGGCGCTGCCGTAGACGACCTCGCGGGAGGGGTCCTTCGCCTCTCCCACCTGGTACAGCCACGTGTACGCACTCGGGAGGGAGAGGACGGCGTCCAAGTCCCTTTCCCTGTGGGCCTTCCAGGTGCCGGGGGCCGCGCCGTGGCCCGTGGTCTCCTCCACGGCTGACGCGGATCCGCCGTCGGTCTCGACGAGGGCGGAGGAGACGCCGAGCCATGTCCCGCCCAGGAGGAGCGCGCCGAGCAGGACGGCCGCCATGGGGGCGGTGGGGGCGGTACGGCGCCTGGGGTTCGCCTGCGACGCAGGCTCCGGCGCCGCGCCGTGGCCCACGGTCTCCGGTTCGCTTTCCCGCAGATGTACGGCCACGGCCTCCGGTTCACTTTCCCGCGGCCGTACGGCCGCGGCCTCCGGTTCGCCTTCCCGCAGCCGTACCGCCACGGCCTCCGGTTCGCCTTCCCGCAGCCGTACGGTCCCGGCGTCCTCCGGTTCACGTTCCCGCAGCCGTACGGTCCCGGCGTCCTCCGGTGGTTTCTCCCCGGCGGCCGTCTGCCGGTTCTCCGGTGGGGGCGAGTTATCCGATACGGCCCGCCCCTCGGCCACCGCCTCCAGCACCGCGGCGACCTCCTGCGCAGCAGGCCGCCGCTCGGGGTCCCTTTCCAGGAGCCGTACGACAAGTGGCCCCAGCGGGCCTGCCCGCTTCGGCTCGGGCGGGCCGGCGGCCAGGATCGCGGCGAGCGTGGACTCCACGGTCGTACGGCGGAAAGGGGACTCTCCCGTCACGGCGGCGTAGAGCAGGACGCCCAGGGACCACAGGTCGGAGGCGGGGCCGGCGGCGCTGCCGCCCGACAGGCGCTCGGGGGCGACGAACTCCAGCGAGCCGACGAACTCCCCCGTGGCGGTGAGGGATTCCTCGCCCTGGACATGGGCGATGCCGAAGTCGGTGAGGACGACGCGGCCGTGCGGGCCGAGCAGGACGTTGGCCGGTTTCACGTCCCGGTGCACGATGCCGACGGCGTGGGCCGCGCGCAGGGCTCCGAGGACGGCGAGGCCGATGCGGGCGGACTCGGCGGGTTCCAGGGTGCCGCGTCGGAGCACCTCGTGCAGGGACTCGCCGCGGACCAGCTCCATGACGATCCAGGGCAGTCCGTCCACCACGCCCTCCGCGGCCCCGTCCTCCTCCTCGACGACGACGTCGTGGATCGTGACGGCGCAGGGGTGGTCGACGCGGGCGGCGGCGCGGGCCTCGCGGTAGAGACGGTGGGCGGCCCGTTGGCGGTGCTCGTCCTGGGGGTCGCCGGGCAACCGTGGCTGTTTGACGGCGACTTCGCGGTCAACCAGCTCGTCGTGCGCCCGCCATACGGTGCCCATTCCGCCGGAGCCGATGCGTTCGACGAGCCGGTATCGCCCGCCGATCATCCGCCCCGCATCGCCTCCGGAGCCCCCGTCGCTGCTCATGCCTCATGCCTACCCTGCGGGGCGCCTGCTTGTCGACGCGGACCACGACTGAAGGCCGAACCCTTTGTCCTGCCTGCGCAGCTCCACGATCCCCGATCCTCCGAAGTGTGCGGGAATCACCAACTCGCCGACGTCCGCGGCACGTTCCAGAACCCTGCGCCTGCTGGCCGCCGCCCGGCGCGGGTCCAGGTCGAAGCAGCTGCTGCAGTCGGGGTGGAGGATCTGTACGGGGCTGTGGAGCAGGTCACCGACGAAGACCGCGCGTTCGCCGCGCGAGGAGAGGCGGAGCACGGCCGAGCCGGGGGTGTGCCCGGGGGCGGACTCCAGGGTGAGGTGGTCGTCGATGCGGTACTCGCCGTCCCACAACACGGCCTGCCCGGCCCGGTGCACGGGAGCGACGCTGTCCTCGTAGGTCAGCCGGTCGTCGGGCCGTACGCCGCCGCCGTATCCGCCCGCCGGCCCGAAGTGGGTGTCGTCGGCGGCGGGCAGCAGGTACCGCGCGTTGGGGAAGGTGGGCAGCCACTCCCCGTCGCTCCCGTCGGCCTGGGTGTTCCAGCCGACATGGTCTGCGTGGATGTGGGTGTTGACGACGAGGTCCACGTCCTGCGGCCGCACGCCGGCCCGCGCCAGGCGTCCCGGGAAGTCGCCCTGCCGCCGGTGGAACTGCGGATTGCCGGGCCGCTCACGCCCGTTGCCGACGCCGGTGTCGACGAGGACGGTGCGGCCGGCGCTGCGGATGACCCATGTCTGCAGGGCGAGCACGGCGTGGTCGCTGTCGGGATCCCAGTGGTCGGGGACAAGCAGGTCGCGGCTCGTCTCCCACACCTCGGGGCCCACGCCGGGGACCAGGTGGCGGGCAGGGGCGAAGGGGGCCTGCCATTCGACGACGCGGAGGATTTCCACGTCCCCCAGAATGATGGGCTGCGCTGTGTCGGTGTCGGTCATGCTTTGGAGCCTAGGAAGCAGGAGTGAGCGTGACGATGCCTGATTGCCTCGCCTGGATACGCATGCGTCTCAAGCGAGCTACTCTCCCATCATGGACGTGGTGAGCGACGCGATCTCGGCCGTACGTGTGGGGCGCCCTTCCTCCAACCGGCTGCGGGTGAGCGGCTCCTGGTGCACGCGGCTCGATCCGTACGAGGGCGCCGGCTTTCACGTCGTACTGTCGGGCGGCTGCTGGCTCCTGCCGGACGGACCGGGCGGGCAGGACGGGCGGGGCGCGCGTGGTGAGCCGGTGACGCTGGGCGTCGGTGATGTGGTGCTGCTGCCGCACGGGGCGGGGCACGTGCTGGCCGACGCGCCGGTGGACGCGGCGGGGCTGGCGCGGGCGGTGCCCTTCGAGGAGGCGCGGGCGGCGGTCGGCGTCCGGGGCGGCGACCGTGAGGTGGAGCTGCTGTGCGGGAAGTACCGCCTGGACCGCAGCCGGGTGCACCCGCTGATGGCCGAGCTGCCGGAGGTGGTGCACCTGCCGAACCGGGTCGGCAGACATCCCGAACTGCGGGCGGCCGTGGACTTGTTGGCGACGGAGCTGGACGGGCGCCGCCCGGGCTCTTCCCTGGCGCTGCCGAGCCTGCTGGACCTCCTGCTCGTCTACATGGTCCGCGCGTGGATGGCCGAGGCGGCGACGGGCGGCTGGCCCGCGGTGCTCGGCGACCCGGTGACGACGGCCGCGCTGCGCGCCCTGCACGCCGACCCGGCCGCGCCCTGGACCAACGACCGGCTGGCCGGTGAGGCGGGTGTCTCCCGGGCGACGCTGTCCCGCCGCTTCACGTCTCTGGTCGGCCGGCCGCCGATGGCGTACCTGACGTGGTGGCGGCTGACGCTCGCGGCCACCCGTCTGCGGGACACGGACGCCCCGCTGGCGACCGTGGCCCGGGAAGCGGGATACGGCAGCCCTTATGCGCTGTCGCATGCCTTCAGCCGGGAGTTCGGAATCACACCGGGGCGCTTTCGCGGAATAAGGCATTCCGGCGATCCCGGTACCGATCTCGGTACGGAATTGAGTCCTTACCGTTATCCGGGTTCGTAACCTGGGGTTCACGGCCGCCGGATGATCAATAATGTCACGCTTCGGCACGAACAGGGGCGAACCGACCGGCAAAATCGTGATCGACATCACGCAATTGGCTGGTTTCAGCTGTCAGTTCACCGTCAGGTCATAGCCAGCTCATGGTACCTTCACATTCTCATTGGCGTCTTCCCCAAGCAAATGGAAGCCGAACCGTCGTACCAGAGCCAATACCGTCGGTGTTCAGGCAGTCCATCCAGGTGGGGGTGTGCCCCCTATTCCTGGAGAGCGTGACGATGGCCAGCCCCACCGTTTCGGTAATTATCGCTGCCTACAACGCGATGCCTTATCTGACACGGTGCCTCGAATCCGTCGTCGAACAGACCATTGGTCAGTCCGCGCTGGAAGTGATCGTCGTCAACGACGGTTCGACGGACGGCACACCCGACGAGCTCGAGCGCTTCGCGGGTCTCTACCCGAAGCTCATACGCGTCTTCCACCAGGAGAATTCCGGTGGCCCCTCGGCGCCCCGCAACGTCGGTCTCGGCCACGCCCGGGGCAAGTTCATCTTCTTCCTCGACGCCGACGACTGGCTGGGCACGGAAACCCTGGAACGCATGGTCGCCATGTCCGAGGAGAACGGCACCGACATCGTCCTCGGCAAGATGGTCGGCGTGAACGGCCGCGGCCTGCCCGCGTCGATGTTCAAGAGCACCCAGCCCAAGACCGACGTCTTCCACTCCCGCGTCTACTGGGCCCTCAACCCGCTCAAGCTGTTCCGTCGCGAGCTGATCGAGAAGAACAACCTGCGCTTCCCGACCGGCCTGCCCATCGGCGAGGACCAGCCGTTCACGGCCCTGGCGTACCTGGCCGCCAAGGGCGGCATCTCCGTCATCGCCGACTACGACTGCCTGTTCTGCACCCTGCGCGACGACGGCGGCAACACCACCTCGCGCACCAAGGGCTCGGAGCCCCGCCTGCGGTTCCTGCCGACCATGATCGACCTGCTCATCGAGAACGTGCCGCCCGGCCGCGACCGCGACCACCTGGCCCACCGTCACCTCACCATCGAGGTGCAGAACCTCCTCGCCCACATCTCGCGCGAACTGGGCGACGAGGCGGACAAGACCCTCGCCCGGCTCGCCGACACCATCGAGCCGCTGTGGCACGAGGGCATGAACGAGCACCTCTCCGCGATGGCCCGGCTGCGGCTCCACCTCGTCCGGCACAAGATGCTGGAAGAGTCGATGGAGCTCCTGCGCTTCGAACGCTCCCTGTCCAAGCGCAAGGTGTCCACCCCCGTCCACGTCGAGAACGGCCGGATCTACGCGCGCTACCCGTTCTTCCGCGACCCCGAGCACGTCGTCCCCGACGAGTGCTACGACGTCACGAACGCGATCGGCGTACGCCACCACGTCAGCCGCGCCGAGCTCGTCGGCTCCACGCTGCACCTGGCCGGACACGGCTACCTGCACCGCGTGGAGACCCGTGACGTGACGACCGAACTGGTGCTGCGCGAGCGGGACACCAAGGTCGAGTACCGCCTGCCCGTGCGGCACACCGAGACGCCCGGCCTCGGCTCCGACGAGGACGAGGGCGTCTACGTCTACGACAACGCCGGCTTCGAGGCCGCCATCGACATCGACACCGCAGCCGACGGCAAGCCCCTCGCCGACGGCCTGTGGGACATCTCCCTCGCCATCGGCGCCCAGAGCGCGGTCCGCGAGGTGCGCATCGGCAGCAAGCGCGCCAAGGGGCTCAGCGGCGACCCGGAGACCCAGGTCGTCCAGACCGTCAAGGGCCCGCGCGCCGCCACCGTCTACACCACCAAGCCCTTCGGCAACTACACCCTCGACCTCGGCGAACAGAAGCACAAGGTCGCCCGGCACCTCCTCATCGACTCGGCCCGCTGGTCCGCCAACGACCCCTCGGAACTGGTCATCTCCGGCCACAGCACGCTGGCCGCCTTCCCCGAGGGCGAGCTGACGGTCGTACTGACCAGCGACAGCGGCGAGAGCGCGGCCTTCACGGCCGAACGCACGCCGCACACCGACCTGTTCACCATCGGCCTCCAGGTCGGCCGGCTCACCCCCGGCCTGTGGCACGGCGAACTCCGCCTCGGCACCGCCTGGGCGGTCCCGCTCGCGCCGCTGCCGCTCACCCTGGAGCCGGCCAAGTGGCGCCAGCACGGCAAGCCCTGGTACGCCAAGTCGGTCCCGACCAAGGGCAAGACCAAGCGCTTCGCCCTCCGCGTCGACAAGGTCGACCTGCTGCGGGCGATCGCCCGACGCATCAAGTAGCCGACACCGACGAGCTCTGAGGGCCGGTCCTCAGAGCTTGTCCACGTCCAGGTTCGCGATGGCCGTCTGGGCCACCGCCTGGCCCCGCTCCGTGAAGTCACCCTTGCCCGGGTATCCGACGGTGAGTTTGTACAGGTCGCCCGCGGTGGTCTTGTAGTAGAAGATCCTCAGTTCGCGGGGGCGGGGGTCCTGGCTGTCGTCTGTGGTGTAGACGATCGTGTTCTCGGCGGACGGCTTGCCCTGGTACGTCGTCTGCTCGGGGGCCGTCTTCGCGCCCTCGGGCATGTCGAGGTTGTAGTCGCCGTTCTCCTTGAAGTCGCCGTTGTCGGCGTACATCTCGGCGGCGGCGGAGTCGGCGATGGTCCTGCTGGTGTCCTCGGACTTCTTCGTGAGGGTGAGGACGACCGAGATGGCGCCGCTGTAGTCGGTGTAGCCGACCCAGTGGGTCTGGTCCGTCTTGCGGTCGGGGACGCTGCGCTGGTAGTCGGCGGGGACCGCGAGGGTCGCGGCGACGTCCTTCTCGTGAGTGGTCTTCCAGCCGTCGGGCAGCGGCCCGGCGAAGGGGTCGGCGAAAACGAGGTACGCCGCCACCGCCGCCGCCACGACCGCCGCACCGAGCCCGATCCACGCCTTGCGGCCCAGCCGCACGCCCTTCGCGGGTGCCTCCGCGTACCGCACGGCCTGGGTGGGCTGCGGCGCCGGCGGGTTCGCGGCCGCCTCCAGCAGCATGCGGACCTGGGCTGCCGCGGGACGGCGTGCCGGGTCCTTCTGGAGCAGTCCGTTGATGGCCTCGGCGAGCGGTCCCTGCGCGGCGGCGGGCGGCGCCGGCACGGCGTTGAGGACGGACTGGAGCGTCGCGGGGGTGTTGCTGCGGCGGAACGGGGAGACGCCCTCCGTCGCCGCGTACAGCACCACGCCGAGCGACCACAGGTCGGACGCCGGGCCGGGGCGCTGGCCCAGCACCCGCTCCGGCGCGATGTACTCGGGCGAACCGACGACGCCGCCCGTGTCGGTCAGGTTCGTCTCGCCCTCGATCTGGGCGATGCCGAAGTCGGTGAGGACAACACGGTCGTAGCGGCCCAGCAGCACGTTGTCCGGCTTGACGTCACGGTGCAGGATGCCCGCCGCGTGCGCGGCCTCCAGCGCGCCGAGCACCTCCAGGCCGATTCTGGCCGCCTCGCGTGCGCTCAGCGTGCCCTCCTGGAGAGCGTCACCGAGGGAACGTCCCTGCACCAGCTCCATCACGATCCACGGCCGGTCTTCGACGACCGCCACGTCGTGCACGTTCACGACCGACGGGTGGTCGAGCCGGGCCGCGGCACGCGCCTCACGACGCATCCGCTCGAACGCGTTGGCGCGTTCGCGCTCGGGAAGGTGGTCGGGGACGCGCGGTTCCTTGACGGCGACCTCCCGGTCCACCGTCTCGTCCTTGGCCCGCCACACCGTGCCCATGCCTCCGTGCCCGAGCTTCGCGAGCAGGCGGTAGCGGCCGGCGACGAGGCGACCGGTGCCGGGGTCCTGGGCGGGGTGCGGCGCGGCGGCCGGTGCGGAGTGCGGCGCCGGTGCGGGGGTCGCGTACGGGTTGTTCGGGTGCGGGCTGTTCGGGTGCGGGACGTTGGGGTGCGATGTCGCCGCCTGCGGGTTCGGCGCTTGCGGGTTCGGCGGTTGCAGAGCGAAACTCGTTGGCTCGTCAGTCCCGTGGCGGGCTCCCCCGTTGTTGCTCATGCGTCCATCCATATCGCGGCAAGCGCTCCTGCATCCACCTCAGGCGCTTTTCGGTCACAGAGCCGTGACCCTTCACGTACGTACGAACGTGTCGACCGCCACGTCGAAGTACTCCCGCGCCTCCCGTACCTTCCCGACCGGCGCCGACACCCATACGTCGTACATCCGGCCGTCCTCCTCCCAGCACAGGTCGTAGGTGTGCCGGGCACCCTCCGCCGTGCTGAAGCCGTTCCAGGTGAACTCCCAGAGCGCGGCGGGGCGCCCGCCCTGCGTGGTCTCCGTGACCCGGCCGTCCCGGTAACCGGGGTTGGTGTCCGGGCCCTTGGCGGCCGCACGCCGCATCACCGCGAGGGGGCCGCCCGGTTCGGGGTCGGTGACCTTGACGCCGATGCGGAAGGTGTCGCCCGCGGAGACGTAGAAGACGCGTTCGCCCTGCGGGGCACGGGTGAAGCCCTCCGGGACCGCGAGGGAGAAACCGGCGGGGTCGTGGGCGATCCGGTAGCCGGAGGGGGCGGTGGTGAGGGCGGGCGCAGGGGCGGTTGACGTGTTCGGCGCGGTGGAGGACGTACTCGTGGCGGGGGACGACGTATGCGTGGCCGTCGATGACGCGTTCGTGGCCGTGGACGACGTGCTTGTCGGGGTGCGGGGCGCCGAGCTCGTCGGTCTGCCGTCTCCGTCGCCGTCACCGTCCCCGTTCATCAGCAGGGCCGCCGCGGACACGCCCGCGCCCGCCATCGCCGCGACCAGCAGCGCGGCCACCAGCATGCCCCGCGTGGACTGCCCGGCGCGGGGCGGAGTGGCCGGCGGCTGTTGTCGGGGCAGGTCCCGCTGGGTCGGCGTGTAGCCGTGCTGCGGGGGCTGTGAGGACTGCGAGGCCGGCGGGGTGTGGCCGGTGTCCAGGAAGGCCCGCAGCATCCGCTCGGCCTGCGCCGCGTCCAGCCGCCGTTCCGGATCCCGCTCCAGCAGGCCCTGTACGACGGGCAGCAGCGGCGCGGCCTGCTCGGGCGGGCGGAACTCCGCGAAGACCACGGCGTGCAGGATGCCGCCCAACGAGTCCCGGCGGAACGGCGATTCCCCGCTCAGGGCCGTGCACAGCAGCGCGCCCAGCGACCACAGGTCGGACTCCGGGCCGGTCCTGGCCCCTGACATCCGCTCGGGCGCGGTGTACTCGGGCGACCCGACGAAGGCCCCTGTCTCGGTGAGCGTGGTGGCGCCCGCGACCTGCGCGATGCCGAAGTCGGTGAGGACGACGCGGTCGGTGCCGGACTCCATGAGCACGTTGGCCGGCTTGATGTCCCGGTGCAGGACGCCCGCCGTGTGCGCCGCGCTCAGGGCGCTCAGCAGGGCGACGCCGATGCGGGCGGCGTCGTGCGCGCCGACGGGACCGTGGGCGGAGATGCGGTCGGCGAGGGAGCCGCCGTCGATCAGCTCCATGACGATGTAGGGGCGTTCGTCGTCATCGACCACGTCGTGCACGACGATGATGTGCGGATGGCTCAGCTGCGCCACCGCACGGGCCTCGCGCAGCGTGCGGTCGCGCTGCTGCCGGGCCTCCTCGGTCGACAGGGAGCTGTCCTGGGCGATCTCCTTGACCGCCACCTGCCGCCCGAGCAGTTGGTCGGTGGCGCGCCAGACGACGCCCATGCCGCCGCGCCCGAGCCTCGCCTCCAGCCGGTAACGGCCCGCGATGACCCGGAAGTCGGCCCCCTCGGTCCCCATGAGCCCCATCATGCCCCACAAGCCGGGGCCCCTCGTCAGCCACCTTTCGGCCGCCGGCCCCGAAGGTCGGCCGCCGCCACAGAGTTCGGCCGCCTCTCGCCGCCGCCCCTGACGTCAACCAGCCACCGGCCTCACGCCCCGTTCGGCCGCCACCCCTGGAGCACCGCCTTGAACTGCCTGTTGGTCGTCGCCCAGTCCTCCGCGGGCCCCGACATGTAGATGGCGTACTCGACGCCGTCACGGCTGAAGTACGTCTCCTCGACGGCGCGGCGCGGCCCCGGGAACGGGGTGTCCTTCGCCTGCGCGGTCCACGTGTACTCCCACAGGGAGCCCTCGCGGTCGCGGTAGAGGTTCTTCTCCATCTTCACCCGCTTGTAGCCGACCAGCCGGTGGAGCTGCTGTTCGAGGTCGCGCTGGTGCTCGTAGGCGTCGTTGAAGTCGGAGGACGTGTCGATGGCGATGCGGACGAAGTGCTTGCCGCCGTCGGGCGTGTAGTCGATCTGCTTGAGGTCGCCCTGGATGCCGAAGACCTCGCGCTTCCAGGTCTTGTCGGGCAGGGAGAGCCCGAAGCCCAGGGGGTCGTTGACGGAGACCCAGGTGTCGGGGACCGTGCCCTCTCCCGGCGTCGCGCCGGCCGTCGGCGGGGGGCTCGGTGAGACGGACGCGGTGTGGTCCCGCTGCCTGCCCTCGTCCAACTTCTGCAGCACCACCGCCGTACCACCGCCGACCAGCGCGGCGACGGCCACCACGAGCGCGAGCGTGCGCAGCCGGCGGCGCCTGGGCCGCGCGGGCGCGTTCCCGGAGGGCCCGGTCGAGGTCGGAGCAGTCAAGTGGTGCAGGGGCGTGCCCGTCTCGTCCGGGAGGGGGCTGGCAGAGGTCCCCGTCACGGGATGACCGCCCGTCCCCGCGCCCGGTACGACGTGGGTCGCCGACTCGAAGCGGGAGCCCGCGTGCTGCGTCGGCACGTACATCTGGGCGGCGTTGGGCCGCCGTCCCTCCGCCGCCTCGGCGAGCAGGAGCTCGGCCTCCGCGGCACCGGGCCGGTCGGCGGTGTCCTTGCGCAGCAGCGCGGTGATGACGGGCTCGAGCGGGCCGGCGTACCGCGGCTCGGCGGCCTCCTCCTCGACGACCGCCTGCATGGTGCCCAGCGGTGAGGTGCGGCGGAACGGCGACCTGCCCTCCACCGCCGTGTACAGCGTCGCGCCGAGCGCCCACAGGTCGGAGGACGGGCCCGGGTCGTGGCCGCGCACCCGTTCGGGGGCGAGGTAGTCGACGGACCCGACGACCTCTCCCGTACGGGTGATGGTGCTGTCGCCCTCGATCTGCGCGATGCCGAAGTCGGTGAGCAGGACCCGGCCGTCGTGGCCGAGGAGGACGTTGCCGGGCTTGATGTCACGGTGCAGGACCCCGGCGGCGTGCGCGGCGCGCAAGGCGCGCAGCACCCACAGGCCGATCCGCGCCGCCTCCGTGGGCTCGACGCGGCCGTCCTCCTTCACCGCGTCGGCCAGCGAACGGCCCTCGACGAGTTCCATCACGATCCACGGCCGGCCGTCGTGTTCGAGTACGTCGTGGACGGTGACGACCGCGGAGTGGTTGATCCGCGCGGCCGCCCGCGCCTCAGCCCGGGTGCGGGCGAGCAGCCTCTCCTGGTCGCTCTCGGAGACGTAGAGCGCGGCGGTGAGCTCCTTGATGGCGACGGCCCGGTGCAGCACCTCGTCGTGGGCACGCCACACACGGCCCATACCGCCGCTGCCGATGGAGTCGGCGAGCCGGTAGCGGCCCGCGACGAGCAGGCCCTGCATCTGATTCACGTTGCCCCGCAATGCTCTTGACAGTGGTCAGACTAGGGACCCGCCCGCGTGCATGGAACACGCGGGGTCCCAAGGAAACCTCACTGTGATGGTTATCGCTTGCAGGAAAATGAGGGAACCGCGGGGAAAACCGGTGGGTACGCGGGGCGATCGGGTGGAGGAGCAAGGCGCCTGTGCACAGGCGCACGGCGCTCAGCCCGTGTACCGGTAGGTGGCCGACGCCTGCTCGTACAGCCGTGTCACCTCGTCCCGTTCGGCCTCCGGGCCGCGCACCTGGAGCACGTGGTAGCGCCCGTCGATGAGGATCGCGATGTTCCGTACGAACAGGTCCTTCCCCTCGGCGGTCCAGGTGAACTGCCCCTCGGCCATGGTCCGTCCGCCCACCTCGATGGTGCGCAGCCCGGTGGAGGTGGCCCAGCTGGAGTCGCGGTACGGCTGAAGCTCCAGCTCCTTCTCCCGCTGGTAGACCATCGGGTCGCTGCCGTACTTCTTCGCGGAGTCCCGCCCGGGTACGACGAGCAGCTCGAAGCCTGCGTGTGTGTACGCGACCTGGCCGAGCCCGTTGCGCGGCGTGCGTTCCCAGCCGTTCGCCACGGCCACGCGGAAGCCCTCGGCGTCCTTGCGCACGGTGAAGCCGTCGGGGACGTCGGGGTCGGTACCGGCCTGCGTCCCGGTGGAGTCGGCGGACTTGGAGGGGTCGGCGTCCTGCTTCGGAGAGGTCTGGTCGGGCCGGGGCTCGCTGCTCGCGTCAGGCGCCTGACCGACCTGACCGGTGGCGCCCGTCCGCTCGGCGCCGTCCGTCCCGCTCGCACCGCCGCTCTCGTCGGCCTTCGGCATGAACATCACGGCGTACGCGACCGCAGCGGCCAGCACCAGCAGTATCAGCACGAGCAGCACGCGGCCGAGGCTGCGGGGCGAGCGGCCCTCTTCCTGCCGGGCCCGCTTGTGCCGCCCGTGCGTGGAGACGGGCAGCCCGGCGCGCCGCCTGCGCACCAGCTCGCCCCGGCGGCGGACGATCGGCAGCCGGCTCGGATCGGCCGGCGGGGCGGCGATGACGTGCGCTCCGGCCTCCGGTTCGGGCGCCGAGCGGACCAGCGACCGCAGCCAGCCGCGCAGTTCCTCGAAGTCGATGCGCTCGGTGGGGTCCTGGCGCAGCAGCGACTCCACGACCGGCCTGAGCGCTCCGCACTCCTCCGCGAAGGCGGGCGGCTCCGCGCACACCAGCTGCACCAGCTCGGCCGTCGACTCCTCGGGATACGGCGCGTGCCCCTGCACGGCCCTGTAGAGCAGCGCGCCCAGCCCCCACAGGTCGGTCGCGGGTCCGATCGGTGCCGCCAACTGCCAGTTCTCGTGCACCGGCCCGGCCTGCTCCGGCGCCCACCGCTCGGTCACGGGTCCCACCACAGCCATCCGCGCCTGCCGCGCCCGCTCAGCAGCCAACGCGGTCGCGGGGCCCCGCCGCGCCGGAGCACCGGCGGCCGGGTCACCCCAGGGGGCGGAGGGAGTTGCGGAGGGGGCGACGGCGGGGGGATGTGCGGCCGGGGCCGGAATGGCGGGGCCGTTTCCCTGGGCGGGGACGGGCGCACCGCGCACACCGTAGGGGTCGGCGACCCGACCGGGAGGCGTCGTGGGGTGCACCGCGTCCGCACCGGACCCGATCCCGTACGGCGACTGTGCCGAACCGTTGGCATACCTGTCGAGCTCGTCCTCGGCGGGAGGCCGGGCGCCGGGCAGGGCCGCCCGGCCGTTCTGCGCCTCCTGTATCCGGGCCGCGGCCCGCGCACCCGCGCGATACGCGGCGATCGCTCCCGCACGCGCGGCACGAATGTCGTCGCCGCCCTCCGGCTCCGCTCTCCGAGCGAGCGCGGCCGAAGGGCCCGCCCCGCTCACCGCGTTCGTCCCCTCCGCACCGGCAGCCGGCAACGCGCCCGCCGCCCGCGCCTGAATGGCGGCCCGCCGAGCGGCCTCGGGATCCACTCCACCGCTCACACCACCGAGGCCACCGGAACCGCCCACGCCGACCGAGCCGCCCGAACCGACGGAGCCGCCAGGCCCAACTACGCCACCGGGTCCAGCGACGCCACCGCGCGCACCGGGGTCACCGGACGTGCCGAGCCCCCCGGCCCCACCGCCCGCTTCACCCTCCTCGGCCGGCACGGGGTCGTACCCGCACAGCGCCTCCTCCGCCGCACCGACGGCCAGTCCGGTCAGCATGACCCGGCCGTCGTCGCAGACGAGCACCGTGCGCGCGGTGATGTTCCGGTGCACCCAGCCGTGCGCGTGCAGCACCCGCAGTGCCATGAGCACGTCGGAGGCGACCTCGGCCGCCCGATACGGCGTCAGCGGCTTCTCGGCGAGCAGCGCGGCAAGCGGCCGCGCGGCCACCAACTCACTCACTATCCACAGCGACCCGCCCTCGGCGAACACGTCGAAGACCTGGTCGAGCCGTGGATGGTCGGGGATCCGGGCCGTGGCCTGCGCGGCCTCCACCGCACGCCGCACCACCGGATCGGCGGGCCGCCGCGTGCCGGACCCCGTCCGCGCCTGCGGTCGCCGCACCCCGCGGTCACGCGCTGTGAACCCCTCGGGCAGCCCCTCCGCGTCGAGCACCTCAGCCTCGACGACCTCCGGCAACGGCACCTGTCTGACCAGGACTTCCTGCCCGCTGTAGGTGTCGAAGGCCCGGCTCTCGCTGAGTTCGTACTCGTCGGACGGCGGCAGCGGCAGGCGGTAACGGTCGGCGAGTACCCGACCCGCATAGTCGTCCACGTTGCCTCCCCCGGCCGCCCGGTCGCTCAATTCCGCTCGTCCCGCGTCCCGTTCCCGCACAGTTGTATGGCGTACGGTCCGCAGCCATTCACGATACGTGCCGGAGGCAACCTACAGAGAGGGGATGCCATATCTCAGGCGGCAAACCCCGCCCCGAACCGGGAGGCGACCCCGGTCACTTCTTCGGTTGGAAGGTCTCCGTCAGCGTCCGCCACGAGGTCTTACGCAGCTCCGAGCCCCAGTCATCGGCCTTCGCCGTGTACATCAGCGCGTACCCGAGGTGGTCGTTGACCACGAACCCCCGGTCGATCGTCCGGTACTTCGTCCCGCTCTCCACATAGGTGAACTCCCAGTCGGCGGTGTTCCAGCCGCGGTAGTTCACCTCCTCTATTCGGATCCGGTCGTACTGCGAGCGCACCATGTAGCGCTCCTGGTTCTTCCAGTCCGTGACGGGATCACCCTTCGGCGTGGACGTCCAGGCGACCAGCAGCTTCTGCCCGTCGGGCCCGGTGAAACGGTCCCCCGCCGAGCCCCTGGACTGGTACTTCCACCCCTCGGGCAAACCGATCGAGTACCCCTGGCTCCCCCGGTGAGTCTTCGCCGCGGCGCTGTCACCGGAGCCACCGGACCCGCCCGTGGTCGCCCCGCTGCCGCCGGACGCGGTCACCCCCGTACTGGGCGTGTCCCCGGACGCCGAGCCGCTCGACGCGGACTTGGACGCCTCACCGTCCGTACGCGTCCCGCCGCTCTTGTCCTCCTTGGTACCCGTACGGGCACTCTCGCTGGCGACGGTCCTGGAACCACCGCTGCCCTTCGACCCGTTCGACTTGTCGTCGTCCCCACTGAACGCGATGGCCAGCACGGTGCCGATCACGGCGAGCGCCACGGCCACCGCGAGGATCACCAGCGTCCGCCGCGGCACCACATCGGTGAGCGGCGCCCTCGGCACGGGTCGCGGCGGCAGGTCCAGATCCGGCGGCGTCATCACAGGCCACCCGGAACTCCGCCCACTCCCGCTCCCGTTCGCACCCGGAGTGCCCGGAGTGCCCGGAGTGCGAGAAGCACCGGAAGTCCCCGGCGCACCCGACGCGCCCTCAGCACCGGAAGCAGACCGCGCACCCCGCGCGCCCTGAGCGCTCCGCGCACCCGTGGCCCCCTCGGCGCCCCGAGCCCCCGGAACCCCCAGCGCGCTTTGCGCCCCCCGCTCCCGAACACCGGCCGCCGAACCACCCGAACCAGCCGAGCTGCCCGAGCTGCCCGAGCTGCCCGAACCAACCGAGCCGCTCACCCCACCCGAGCCGCCCGACATCCCGGACTCGGCAGCCCCCGCCGAAGCCCCACCGCCGGAGCCCGAAGACGCCGTCCCGCTTCCGGACTTGGCGCGGGCGGCAGCTGCCGACGTGGCCGCTCCGGCGGCGACGGCGGCCTTCCGCACGGAACGCAGCGCGCCCCGCAGCTTCTCTCCGGCCTCCTCGCCCCGCTTGCCCCCGGCACCCGCCGAACCACCCTCGTCCCCGGGCCCGTCCGGCTGCGCGGGCAGCGGTACGACCCTCGTGGCGTCGAGCGGCGGCTCCGGCTCGGCCGGCTTCGGCTCGGGCGCGTGGATCACCGCGTTGAGCATGGCGCGGGCACCCGCGTCGTCGAGCCGCTTGGCGGTGTCCTTGGTGAGGAGCCCGTAGATGACGTCCCTCAGCGGTCCCGCGTTCTTCGGTTCGTCCAGCGGCTCGGTCATCACCGCCGTGAGCGTCGCGATCGCGGAGCCCTTGTCGTAGGGCGGCGCACCCTCGACCGACGCGTACAGCAGCCCGCCGAGCGACCACAGGTCGGCCGCCGGTCCCGGCTTGTGCCCGCGGGCCCGCTCCGGGGAGATGTAGGAGGGCGCGCCGACGAGCATGCCGGTCGAGGTGATCGACGGGTCGCCCTCGACCTGGGCAATGCCGAAGTCGGTGAGCACGACCCGGCCGTCCTCCGAGATCAGCACGTTCGACGGCTTCACGTCGCGGTGCAGGATGCCCTCGCGGTGGGCGGAGCGCAGCACGTCGAGGATCGCGAGTCCGACCTCCGCCGCGCGCCTGGGCTCCAGCACGCCGTCCTCGCGGATGACCTCGGCGAGCGACTTGCCCTCGACGAGCTCCATCACGATCCACGGCCGGTCGTCCTCCTCGACCACGTCGAAGACCGTCACCGCACTGTTGTTACGGATCCTCGCGATGGCCTTGGCCTCACGCAGCGTCCGTGTGATCAGCCGGCGCTTCTCGTCCTCGTCGATGTTCGTCGGGAACCGCAGCTCCTTCACGGCGACCGTCCGACCGAGGGTCTCGTCCTCGGCGCGCCACACCGTACCCATGCCGCCGCGGCCGAGCACTTCTCCCAACCGGTACCGCCCGGCGAGGAGACGTCCGCTCTTGTCCTGACGGGATGCCCCCGCCCGCTCCGCGTCCGACATGCGTCCCCTCATGCAACCCGCCCTGACAGAGCCTCCATTGTCCCTCACCCGACAAGTGCCCAACGCCCAGGGTGGCTCTTGGGACACCAGGGGCCTCCACACGCCCCGTCCGAGGTCCCCGCACCGGCGTCCAGCCGCCGCCGCGACCCCGTCGCCCTGCATGATGGGCCGTGACAAGGAAGGACCCTGGATGCCGCCGCTTCCCACGCGACTGGCCATGCCCGTGTCCCTGGCGCTCCTCGCGCTCGCCGCGGCCGGCTCGCAGGCGACCTCGAAGCCGCCGACGGACGCGTTGCTCCCGCTGCTGGTCACACGCGGCAAGGGACGCGCGGCCGCGCTGCTGACCCACGAGGAGACCGGCGGCCGCTACGCCCGGTCCGGCAAGGCCATCGCCCGCGCCGACCACTTCCGCGCCGGCAGCATCACGAAGACCTTCGTCGCGACGGTCGTACTGCAACTGGCCGCCGAACACCGGCTCTCCCTGTCGGACACGGTGGAGCGGCACCTGCCGGGCCTGGTGCACGGAGCGGGCAACGACGGGCGCGCGCTGACCCTTCGTTCGCTGCTCACCCACACCAGCGGCCTGTACGACTTCACCCGGGACACCGCGGGTGCCGACCCCGTGCCCCCTCTTCAGGCCGTACGCATCGCACTCACCCACCCCCCGGCCGACCGCGGCCGCTTCTCCTACTCCAACACCAACTACGTGCTGCTCGGCCTGGTCGTCGAGCAGGTCACCGGCCACTCGTACGCCACCGAGGCCGAGCGGCGCGTCATCGCTCCGCTGCGTCTGAAGGGCACCTCCTTCCCGGGTTCCCGCACCTCACTTCCCTCTCCGCACGGGCGGGCCTACGCCGCCGACGGATCCGACGTCACCGAAATCGACCCGCGGGTGGCCGGGGCCGCGGGCGAGCTGGTGACCACACTCGCCGACCTGGACCGCTTCTACGCGGCGCTGCTCGGCGGCGAGCTGCTGCCCCCGCGCCAACTGCGCGAGATGCTCGACACCCGTGCCGCACACGGCTCGTACGGCATGGGGCTGTTTCCGGCGAGGCTGCCGTGCGGCACCACGGTGTGGGGGCACAACGGCCGGATCTCCGGCAGCTACGTGCGCACCGCTGCCACCGTCGACGGCCGACGCGTCCTCACCTTCCGGGTGAACACGACGGCGATCGCAGACCCCGGCCTCGAACCGGCCCTGCTCGCCGCCGAGTTCTGCCCTCGCACTCCTTGAACGAGCCGGTTCCGAACGGAGATCCCGATCCACGACACTCGTTCGAGTGAAGTGGCGGCCACGGCCCGGGGTGGCCGGCCGTCCCGGGGTGGTCGGCGGTCCCGGGGTGGCCGGGCGTCCCGGGGAGGCCGCCCGTCCCGCTCCTCACAACGGCACGATGTCCGGCGCCCCCAACCGTGCCGCGTCCGCCGTCAGGTCGTCCGGTTGCCGCTGGGACTCCCGCTCCGCCTCCACCCGCTTCTCGTAGTGCTCGACCTCGCGCTCGATCTGGCCCTTGTCCCAGCCCAGTACCGGCGCCATCAGCTCGGCAGCCTCGCGGGCGGTGCGGGTGCCGCGGTCGAAGGTCTCGATGGAGATGCGGGTGCGCCGGGTCAGGGCGTCGTCCAGGTGCCGTGCGCCCTCGTGCGAGGCGGCGTAGACGATCTCGGCGCGCAGATAGTCGTCGGCCGCGCTCAGGGGCTCGCCCAGTGAGGGGTCGGCGGTGACGAGGTCGAGGAGCTCCTCCGCCAGCGCGCCGTACCGGTTCAGCAGGTGCTCCACGCGCACCACGTGCAGCCCGGTCCGGGCGGCGATGCGTGCCCGCGCGTTCCACAGGGCGCGGTATCCCTCCGCGCCCAGCAGCGGGACGTCCTCCGTGACGCACTCGGCGACCCGCATGTCGAGCGCGTGCACGGCCTCGTCGACCGCGTCCTTGGCCATCACCCGGTACGTCGTGTACTTGCCGCCCGCGACGACCACGAGCCCCGGCACGGGATGCGCCACGGTGTGCTCGCGCGACAGCTTGCTGGTGGCGTCCGACTCCCCGGCGAGCAGCGGGCGCAGCCCCGCGTACACGCCCTCGACGTCGTCCCTGGTGAGCGGTACCGCGAGCACCGAGTTCACGTGTTCCAGGAGGTAGTCGATGTCCGCGCTGGAGGCGGCCGGGTGCGCCTTGTCGAGGTCCCAGTCGGTGTCAGTGGTCCCGATGATCCAGTGCCGGCCCCAGGGGATGACGAACAGCACGGACTTCTCGGTGCGCAGGATAAGCCCGGTCGTCGAGTGGATGCGGTCCTTGGGCACGACCAGGTGGATGCCCTTGGAGGCGCGGACGTGGAACTGTCCCCGCTCGCCGACCATGCCCTGGGTGTCGTCGGTCCACACGCCCGTGGCGTTGACGACCTGCTTGGCGTGGACCTCGTACTCGCCGCCGTTCTCCACGTCCCGCACCCGGGCGCCGACGACGCGTTCGCCCTCGCGCAGGAAACCGGTGACCCGCGCGCGGTTGGCGACCTTCGCGCCGTACGCCGCGGCCGTGCGGACCAGGTTGGCCACATAGCGGGCGTCGTCCATCTGGGCGTCGTAGTACTGCAGGGCGCCGACCAGGGCGTCCTTCTTCAGGGCGGGGGCCACGCGCAGGGCGTGACGGCGGCTCAGGTGGCGGTGCAGGGGCAGGCCCCGGCCGTGGCCGCGGGCCATCGACATGGCGTCGTAGAGCGCGACGCCGGAACCGGCGTACAGGCGCTCCCAGCCCTTGTGCTGGAGCGGGTACAGGAACGGGACGGGTTTCACCAGGTGGGGTGCCAGCCGCTCCAGCAGCAGGCCGCGTTCCTTGAGTGCCTCCCGGACGAGTGCGAAGTCGAGCATCTCCAGATAGCGCAGTCCGCCGTGGATCAGCTTGCTGGACCTGCTGGACGTGCCCGATGCCCAGTCACGCGCCTCGACCAGTCCCGTGGACAGGCCGCGGGTCACGGCGTCGAGGGCGGTGCCCGCGCCGACCACGCCGGCGCCGACGACCAGGACGTCCAGTTCGCGCTCGGCCATGGCTGCCAGTGACTCGGCGCGCTGCGCCGGCCCCAGTGTCGCTGTCCTCACCGCTGCCTCCCGCTGTCGGCCGGGCCGGCCGCATCCTGAGAGCGAGGCCCGGTTAGGTTCCCCCTGCCCAAAATTCTGACCGGGTTGCCCGAGATCAGCCACCACTCACCCCCAGCCTGTGGACAACCGCCACGTGACCGGCGAAGAAACACAGCCGACCAATCCCGCATAACGGTCATATTTACTCCTAGTCTGACATTGCGCTCGCCCATCCTGTCCACAGGGCTTGCGCACCTGTCCCGCTTCGGCTACTGGGAAGGACGGGCCCACGCCATGCCCGCAGATCTCGCCGTCATCGGACTCGGCCCGTTCGGTCTGCCGCTGGCGCAGGCCGCGGTCGCCGCCGGCATCCCCACGCTCGGTTACCGGACCGGGCCGGAGGCCGGTTCCCTCAGCCCCGCCGAACTGCGCCGGATGCTCTCGGGCGGCTTCCGGCCCGCCACCAACCCCGCCGAACTCGGCCGGGTACGCACCGCGGTCATCTGCGCGCCGACCCCGCGCCGCGCGGACGGCGGGCCGGACCTCAGCCAGGTGGAGGCGGCCGCCCGCACCCTGGCCGCACACCTGCGCCCGCACACCACGGTGATCCTCGAGTCGCCCGTGTACCCCGGGACGACGGAGGAAATCCTGCGTCCGCTTCTCGAAGAGGGCTCGGGGCTGCGCGCGGGCCGCGACTTCCACCTCGCCCACTCGCCCAGCCGCGTCGACCCCGGCAACCGCGACGTCACCCCGGCCGGCACCCCCAAGGTCATCGGCGGTCTCACCCCCGCCTGCACGGAGTCGGCCGCCGCCTTCTACGGGCGGCTCACCGACAAGGTGGTACGCGCGCGTGGACTGCGGGAAGCGGAGACCGTGCAGCTGCTGGAGACCAACTACCGGCACGTCAACATCGCCCTGGTCAACGAAATGGCCGTCCTGTGCCACGGCTTGGGCGTCGACCTGTGGGACGTCATCCGCTGCGCGGAGACCAAGCCGTTCGGTTTCCAGGCCTTCCGCCCCGGACCCGGCGTGGGCGGCCACTCCGTCCCCCAGGACCTGGCGGGCCTCGGCGGCCGTCCCCTGCGGATGGCGGAGCTGGCCCAGCAGGTCAACAGCCAGATGCCCCGGTACGTCGTCCAGCGTGCCGCCGCGCTGCTCAACGAGCACGGCAAGTCGGCCCGGGGCGCGCGCGTGCTGCTGCTCGGCGTCACGTACAAGCCCGACCTGGCCGACCAGCAGGCCACGCCCGCGCGCGAGATCGCGATGCGCCTGATGGACCTCGGCGCGGCCGTCAGCTACCACGACCCCCACGTGCCGTCCTGGAACGTCCTCGACCGCCCGGTCCCCCGCGCGGACTCCCTCTACGAGGCCGCCGCCGACGCCGACCTGACGATCCTCCTCCAGAACCACCGCACGTACGACCTCCAGGGCCTGTCGGTGAAGGCGCAGTTGCTGCTGGACACGCGGGGGGCCACTCCGACGGGGGCGGCGCATCGGTTGTGAAGGGGGCGCATGGGGTCGCTGACTCCCCGGGCTGGTGGCGTACGCCATCGCGCGCCGATACCGTGGGACCAGGTGGAGCCCACCGCAGCGGGCAACTGCGGCAGGCTCCTGATGGTTCACGGAGTGTCCGCCCCTAGTTGCTTTGGGGGCGGCCGCTCACCATCCCTGCAACAAGGTGGAGCCCACCGCAGCGGTCACTGCGGCAGGCTCCTGATGGTTCACGGAGTGTCCGCCCCTAGCTGCTGTGGGGGCGGCCGCTCACCATCCGAAAAGCCGCAAGATCCACCTCCTCCGGCACTTCACCATCCGAAGACGGATCCGGTCCCAGCGGGTGGGCTTGCGGTGGCGTCCCATGGGCGCCCCCTTCCACGACACCGCCCAGTGACCCGGTGGACGGTCCGTTGGAAATCGGGCCGGGCCCCGAGGGCCGGGGTCCGGAACCATGTCCTTGGAAGGGGGCGCGCCAGCAAACCTGGGGCGCCACGCGCACGCTATCGCTCTCGACCCCGCTGACCAGCCCATATGGGACCCGAAGGCAACCGTGCGCCCCCACCCCGCGCAACGCGCCCCCGCCCCCACCCGGACACACAACAGGGGCCGGTCACCTCACCCAAGGTGAGCTGACCGGCCCCTGCCGATGTCCTGCGGGGCGGCTACCGCTTGTGCTGGGAGTCCGCCACCGTGACCTCCACGCGCTGGAACTCCTTCAGCTCGCTGTAGCCGGTGGTGGCCATGGCGCGGCGGAGGGCGCCGAAGAGGTTCATGGAGCCGTCCGGGGTGTGGGACGGGCCCGTCAGGACCTCCTCGATGGTGCCGACCGTGCCGAGGTCGACCTTCTTGCCGCGGGGCAGCTCCTCGTTGACGGCCTCCATGCCCCAGTGGTTGCCCTTGCCGGGCGCGTCCGTGGCGCGGGCCAGCGGGGAGCCCATCATGACCGCGTCGGCACCGCAGGCGATCGCCTTGGGCAGGTCGCCGGACCAGCCGACACCGCCGTCCGCGATCACGTGCACGTACCGGCCGCCGGACTCGTCCATGTAGTCGCGGCGGGCGGCCGCCACGTCCGCGACGGCCGTGGCCATCGGAACCTGGATGCCCAGCACGTTGCGCGTGGTGTGCGCCGCGCCGCCGCCGAAGCCGACCAGGACGCCGGCCGCGCCGGTGCGCATCAGGTGCAGGGCGGCGGTGTAGGTGGCGCAGCCACCGACGATCACCGGGACGTCCAGCTCGTAGATGAACTGCTTCAGGTTCAGTGGCTCGTGCGAGCCGGAGACGTGCTCCGCCGAGACCGTCGTACCGCGGATGACGAAGATGTCCACGCCCGCGTCGACGACCGCCTTGGAGAACTGGGCGGTGCGCTGCGGGGAGAGCGCGGCAGCCGTGACCACGCCGGAGTCGCGCACCTCCTTGATGCGCGCGCCGATCAGCTCCTCCTTGATGGGAGCGGAGTAGATCTCCTGGAGGCGGCGGGTCGCGGTCTCCGCGTCCAGGCCGATGACCTCGTCGAGCAGCGGCTGCGGGTCCTCGTAACGCGTCCAGAGGCCCTCGAGGTTCAGCACGCCGAGGCCGCCGAGCTCGCCGATGCGGATCGCGGTGGCCGGGGAGACGACCGAGTCCATGGGGGCGGCCAGGAAGGGCAGCTCAAAGCGGTAGGCGTCGATCTGCCAGGCGATCGAGACCTCCTTCGGGTCCCGCGTACGACGGCTGGGGACGACGGCGATGTCGTCGAAGGCGTACGCCCGGCGGCCGCGCTTGCCGCGCCCGATCTCGATCTCAGTCACGTCTGTGGCCTTTCCTGATGCGTTTCAGCGTCTTCCAGTATCGCCGACGGGTACGACAAGGGCGGCCCCGGAGTCTCCGTGGCCGCCCTCGGGATGCCTCACGCGCGCGCGGGGGTCACTTGTTGCTGTAGTTCGGCGCCTCGACGGTCATCTGGATGTCGTGCGGGTGGCTCTCCTTGAGGCCCGCGGAGGTGATCCGGACGAAGCGGCCCTTGGTCTCCATCTCGTCGATGGAGACCGCGCCCACATAGCCCATCGTCTGGCGCAGACCGCCGACGAGCTGGTGCAGGACGTTGGCCAGCGGACCGCGGTAGGGCACCTGGCCCTCGATGCCCTCGGGCACGAGCTTGTCGTCGGCCGCGACCTCCGCCTGGAAGTAGCGGTCCTTCGAGTACGACCTGCCCTGGCCCCGGGACTGCATCGCGCCGAGCGAGCCCATGCCGCGGTACGACTTGAACTGCTTGCCGTTGATGAACTGCAGCTCGCCCGGGGACTCCTCGCAGCCCGCGAGGAGGCTGCCCAGCATCACCGTGTCGGCACCGGCGGCCAGGGCCTTGCCGATGTCGCCGGAGTACTGCAGGCCGCCGTCGCCGATCAGCGGGATACCGGCCGGGCGGGCGGCGAGGGACGCCTCGTAGATGGCGGTGACCTGCGGGACGCCGATACCGGCGACCACGCGGGTGGTGCAGATCGAGCCGGGGCCCACGCCCACCTTGATGCCGTCGACACCGGCGTCGATCAGCGCCTGGGCGCCGTCACGCGTGGCGACGTTGCCGCCGATCACGTCGACCCGCACACTCGACTTGATCTTCGCCATCCAGCTGAGGGCGTTGCTGTTGTGGCCGTGCGAGGTGTCGACGACCAGGAAGTCCACACCGGCCTCGGCCAGCGCCTGGGCGCGCTCCAGGGCCTCGGGGCTGGCGCCCACGGCCGCACCGACCAGGAGCCGGCCCTCGCCGTCCTTCGCCGCGTTGGGGTACTGCTCCGCCTTGACGAAGTCCTTGACGGTGATGAGGCCCTTGAGGACGCCCGCGTCGTCGACCAGGGGAAGCTTCTCGATCTTGTGGCGGCGCAGCAGCTCCATGGCGTCGCCGCCGGAGATGCCGACCTTGCCGGTGACCAGCGGCATCGGGGTCATGACCTCGCGCACCTGACGCGTGCGGTCGGTCTCGAAGGCCATGTCGCGGTTGGTGACGATGCCGAGCAGCTTCTTGTTGCCGTCGGTGACCGGGACGCCGCTGATGCGGAACTTGGCGCACAGGGCGTCGGCCTCGGCCAGCGTCGCGTCGGGGTGCACCGTGATCGGGTCGGTGACCATGCCGGACTCGGAGCGCTTCACGAGGTCGACCTGGTTGACCTGGTCCTCGATGGAGAGGTTGCGGTGCAGCACACCGACACCGCCCTGGCGGGCCATCGAGATCGCCATGCGGGACTCGGTCACCTTGTCCATCGCCGCCGAGAGCAGCGGGATGTTCACCCGGACGTTGCGGGAGATGCGGGACGAGGTGTCGACCGCGTTGGGGAGCACTTCGGATGCGCCCGGCAGCAGCAGCACGTCGTCGTAGGTCAGCCCGAGTGTCGCGAATTTACCGGGCACTCCGTCGACGTTGGCAGTCATGACACCTTCCCCAAATGGCCTTGATCGGTGCGGATGTCCATGCTAACGGGAAGCGCGGCTCTCGAATTCCACAGTTCAGAGTGACTCCGGGCTTCGTATGTTCGTACGGAATGTTCGTACGGAATTCGGTGGTCGCCTGTTCAGTCGCCTGTTCATCCCGGGCTCCTGCAGGAGAGTCCTACTGCTCGGCGAGCGCGCGCAGGCGGCTGAGTGCCCTGTGCTGCGCCACTCGCACCGCCCCGGGTGACATTCCCAACATCTGACCGGTCTCCTCGGCCGTGAGGCCCACCGCGATCCTCAGCAGGAGCAGTTCGCGCTGGTTCTCGGGGAGGTTGGCCAGCAGCTTCTTCGCCCACTCGGCGTCGCTGCTGAGCAGGGCGCGCTCCTCCGGACCCAGGGAGTCGTCCGGCCGCTCCGGCATCTCGTCGGAGGGGACCGCCGTCGAGCCCGGGTGGCGCATGGCGGCGCGCTGCAGGTCGGCGACCTTGTGGGCGGCGATGGCGAAGACGAAGGCCTCGAAGGGACGGCCGGTGTCCCGGTAGCGCGGCAGGGCGAGGAGGACCGCCACGCAGACCTCCTGGGCCAGATCCTCCACGAAGTGGCGGGCGTCGCCGGGCAGGCGGGACAGACGGGTGCGGCAGTAGCGCAGGGCCAGGGGGTGGACGTGGGCGAGCAGGTCGTGCGTGGCCTGCTCGTCGCCGTCGACGGCGCGGTGGACGAGCGCACCGATCCCTGGGGCAGTGACTGCCTCGTCGTCGCGCATCGGACCATGGTGCCTTGCGGCCGTTCGGTCCGTGGCACCGCCTTCGTGGTTGTGCACCGAAGCGTTATGAGCAGGTGCGCCGGAACTCATCCCTTGCGCCCTCCCCTTCCGCTCGACCGACTTGTCCCCGAGGAACTCCACACCTCAAGGATGCGGCATCCGCGGCGAAACCAGCAGCGGGCGCCCGGCGAACCCGGTCGTCACCCCCGCCCACCTGCGGCGAGCGGGGATTTCCCGAGCCTCCGTACCCCGCCACGACACACCCTGCACGCCCTGGAACCTCTGCGGCGGCCCCGCCGCAGAAGCGGGGCCACGTGCCGTTGCCTTCCTCCGGCGGTTTCGCCGGAGAGGTCCTAGCGGACCAGGCCCCACCGGAAGCCGAGCGCCACCGCGTGTGCGCGGTCCGAGGCGCCGAGCTTCTTGAACAGCCGTCGGGCGTGGGTCTTGACGGTGTCCTCGGAGAGGAACAGCTCGCGGCCGATCTCGGCGTTGGAGCGACCGTGGCTCATGCCCTCCAGCACCTGGATCTCACGCGCGGTGAGGGTGGGGGCGGCGCCCATCTCGGCCGAGCGCAGCCGGCGCGGGGCGAGCCGCCAGGTCGGGTCGGCGAGGGCCTGGGTCACCGTGGCGCGCAGCTCCGCGCGGGAGGCGTCCTTGTGCAGGTAGCCGCGGGCTCCGGCGGCGACGGCGAGCGCGACGCCGTCCAGGTCCTCGGCGACGGTGAGCATGATGATGCGCGCACCGGGGTCGGCGGACAGCAGCCGCCGGACGGTCTCCACGCCGCCCAGTCCGGGCATGCGTACGTCCATCAGAATCAGGTCCGAGCGGTCGGCGCCCCAGCGGCGGAGCACTTCCTCGCCGTTGGCCGCCGTCGTCACGCGCTCGACGCCGGGCACGGTCGCGACCGCGCGGCGGAGCGCCTCTCGGGCAAGCGGGGAGTCGTCGCAGACGAGGACGGAAGTCATGGCCGCCCTCCGCAGCTGATGCGCGTCACCTTGTGCCTCCAGGCTGGTACGAAATCGTCACCTGTGCGGTCGACCGCTTCGGACGCTTGCCCGAGCGTTTGTGTTTTCAACCGCCTCCGCACTCTCAACGACGGTCACTCGAAAGAGTTACGGGGCCACATGCCGTCTTCGGCACTCTACGTGAGGGTGCCAACACGGTGCAGACATGCGCGACAGACCCACAACGTTTCATCACAACCTATGCCCCATTCAGACCCTTTTCTTCCCATTTGTTGGTGTCTGAGGCTAGATTCGCAATGAGTCATATTTTCATCTCCTTAGATCGTAGATGTACGGTCGTGAGCACCGTATCCGCTCAGAACGGCTGCAAGGGGTCACGTAATGGCAGATTTCTCCCGCCTTCCCGGACCGAACGCGGACCTGTGGGACTGGCAGCTGCTGGCTGCCTGTCGCGGAGTGGACAGCTCGCTCTTCTTCCATCCGGAGGGCGAGCGCGGAGCGGCTCGGAGCGCTCGCGAGAACTCGGCCAAAGAGGTCTGCATGAGGTGCCCGGTCCGCGCCCAGTGCGCGGCACACGCGCTGGCGGTACGCGAGCCGTACGGCGTGTGGGGCGGGCTGACCGAGGACGAGCGCGAGGAGCTCATGGGGCGGGCTCGCAACCGGCTGGTGTCGGCATCGACGACCGGCGGGGACACCGCCTCGGACAACTGAAGGAACGTTTCTGTAAACGGAGGCCACGCGTAAGAACGCAGGGCACGCGTACGCGTGCCCTTATTCCTGCCCCACGGGTCCCCTCGGCCGCTCCGCCGCCCGGGCCAACTGCTCCAGCGTCGCCGCCACCGCCGGCACCTGCGCCAGATCGGGCAGCGTCAGTGCCACGATCTCCCGCCGCACCGCCGGCTCCAGCGTCACCGTGCGTGCACCCCTGGGCCGTACGGACTCGATCGCGAGCTGGGGCAGGACGGCGACGCCCAGTCCGGCGCCCACGAGTCCGACCACGGCCGGGTAGTCGTCGGTGGCGAAGTCGATGCGGGGCGTGAAGCCCGCGCCCTCGCACACCTCCACCAGCTGCCCGCGACAGCGGGGGCAGCCCGCGATCCACGGCTCCGCGGCGAGTTCGGCGATGGCGACGGACTCCGCGCGCGCGAGCCGGTGCCGTTCGGGGACGAGAGCGACGAGCCGGTCCGTCAGCAGCGGCCGTACGACCAGGTCGGCCCACTCCTCCGCGCCCGCCGCGCCCTCGTAGCGGAAGGCGAGCGCGAGGTCGCAGTCGCCCTCGCGCAGCATCTCGACGGACGCCGGCGGTTCGGCCTCCTCCAGGGAGACGCGGGTGCCGGGGTGGGCGGCGCGCAGGGCGGCGAGGGCGGTCGGGACGAGCGTGGAGCTGCCGCTGGGGAAGGACACCAGCCGCACCCGGCCGGCGCGCAGCCCCGCGATGGCCGCGACCTCCTCCTCGGCCGCGGTGAGTCCGGCGAGGATGCCGGCCGCGTGCCGCACCAGAGCATCGCCCGCCTGCGTCAGGCGCATCTCGCGGCCGCTGCGGACCAGCAGGGGCGTGCCGACCGATGTCTCCAGGGCCTTCATCTGCTGGCTGACGGCGGGCTGGGTGCAGCCCAGCTCGCGCCCGGCCGCCGAGAAGGAGCCGGTGGCGGCGACGGCGCGCAGCACGCGGAGATGACGGGCCTCGATCACCGTTCGAGCATAAGTGAGTCTTGGACACGACGGCCAATAACGCGTCGACACTTTGGTTTGCGGTCCCCTACCGTGCGGTCATGAAGCTTCTTTCCCTGAACCTGGGCCGCCCCGAGTCCGTGCCGTACACCGACCAGGCGGAAGGCTTGACCGGCATCGACAAGCAGCCGGTGGCGGGACCGGTACGGGTGGCGGCGCCCGGTCCCAAGGGGGTCGGGGCGAGCGGGCTGGCCGGGGACGCGGTGTGCGACACCCGCCACCACGGCGGCAACGACCAGGCCGTGTACGCGATGGCCCGCGAGGACCTCGACGGCTGGGAGCGCGAACTGGGCAGGCCGCTGGCCGGCGGCTCGTTCGGCGAGAACCTCACCACGGAGGGCCTCGATGTCTCCGGCGCGCGGATCGGCGAGCGGTGGCGCATAGGGGCCGAGGTGGTGCTGGAGGTCACCTGCGGGCGGATTCCCTGCCTGACCTTCCAGGGCCATCTGGGTGAGCAGCGGTGGGTGAAGCGGTTCACGGCCAAGGGCGCGCCCGGCGCGTATCTGCGGGTGGTGCGGCCGGGTGAGGTCCGGGCGGGCGACCCGATCGAGGTCGTGCACCGCCCCGCCCACGACGTGACGGTCGCCCTCCAGTTCCGGGCGGTGACGCTGGAGCGGACGCTGCTGCCGCGGCTGCTCGCGGCGGGCGAGGCGCTGCACCCGGAAGCGCTGGCGGAGGCACGGAAGTACGTGGAGAAGTACGGGGCCTGACACCTCGTGCCCCATCGTCTTGCCACCTCGTGACCCACCGGCCTGCCACCTCCTGCCCCACTGCCTGACACCCCGTGATCCACTGGCCTGACACCATGTCATTTTCGGTCGGACGTGACGGGATGTCAGGCCACACTCGGCCGGGCGCCGCGAGCGGATTCGCGCAGTCCGGGTAACTACGCTTGGGCCATGACAACGGCTCTGATTACGGGATCGACCGCGGGCATCGGCGCCGCGTTCGCGCGGCGGCTGGCCGCGGACGGGCACGACCTGGTCCTGGTCTCACGGGACACCAAGCGGCTGCGGGAACAGGCGACCGAGCTGCACGACCGGCACGGTATCGAGGCGGAGGTGCTGACCGCCGACCTGGCGACGGACAAGGGCATCGAGACGGTGGCGGACCGGCTCGGCGACCGCAGGAGCCCCGTCGACCTGCTGATCAACAACGCCGGCTTCGGCAACAAGGGCCGCTATCTCGACGTATCGATGGCCGACGAGCTGAAGATGCTCAAGGTGCACTGCGAGGCGGTGCTGCGCCTGACGTCGGCGGCGACGGAGGCGATGCGGGAGCGGGGGCGCGGCGGGGTCGTGAACGTGGCCTCGGTCGCCGCGTTCGTGCCCCGGGGGACGTACGGGGCGTCCAAGGCGTGGGTCGTGCAGTTCACGCAGGGGGCTGCGCGGGACCTGGCGGGCAGCGGGGTGCGGCTGATGGCGCTGTGCCCGGGGTTCGTGCGCACGGAGTTCCACCAGCGGGCCGGGATGGGGACGGACAACATCCCCGGCTGGATGTGGCTGGACGCGGACAAGCTGGTCGGGGCGGCGCTGAGCGATCTGGCGCGGGGGAAGTCGGTGTCCATCCCGGATCCGCGGTACAAGGCGCTGATGGGCCTGGTGAAGGTGGCACCGCGCTCGTTGCTGGGCGGGATCAGCTCGAAGACGGGACGGAAGTACGGGCCGCAGTGAGCGATTGCTCGTAACGGGTGACGCCGACGCTCCGGTGGGAAGATGGGCGTGACGGAACCGGACCCAGGGGGGCCGGAGGCGGTGTCATGACGTTCGTACAGCTCATCGACTGCAGGACCAGCCGTTTCGACGAGATGGACCGGCTGATGGACACGTGGGTCGAACAGACCAAGGGGAAGCGGACGGCGACGCACGCGGTGGTCGGCAAGGACCGCTCGGACGCGTCGCACTTCATCGAGATCGTGGAGTTCCCGTCGTACGAGGAGGCGATGCGGAACTCGAACCTTCCGGAGACCGACAAGGTGTTCCGGGACCTGGTGGCTCTGTGCGACGAGATGCCGACCTTCACCGATCTGGACGTGGTGCGGGACGAGCAGCTGTACACGACCACCGCGCGGCGGTTCTTCGAGACGATCGCCCTGCACGGGAACCTGCCGCCGCTCGACGGCCTGATCGCGGAGCGTTACCACGACCACGACCCGGCGAACGAGCAGGACACCATCGGGATGGACGCGATGCGGCGGGAGGTCGCCATGTGGCGGAGCGGCTTCGACTTCGCCTTCTCCGTCGAGGACCAGATCGCCCAGGACGACCGCGTGTGCAACCGGTGGACCTGGCGCGGAACCCACAAGGGCGATTTCATGGGCCTTGCGGCCACCGGCAAGCAGGTCAGCATGACCGGCACGACCGTCTTCCGCTTCGGCGACGACGGGAAGATCGCCGAGTCGTGGTGGCAGTACGACCGACTGGGGCTGATGGAACAGCTGGGGGCGTTGGACGCGTTGGAGAAGTAGGGGCCAAAGACGCCCGCGAGGGGAGCAGCCCCCTGTTCCGGAGATCGGAACGGGGGGCTTCTTCTTCTGGTGCCGATGACACACGCGCCTCGGGGAGGGACGGCCCGGTTCCGGCCGCCCCCTCCTTCACGTTCACATCAACCGCGCGCGGCCATCCGCACGAACGCGGCCCACTGGCCGGCGTCGACCGTGAGGAACGCGTCTCCCGGCCGCTTGGAGTCACGGACCAGTACGGCCGTGCCGGCGTCCGCGACCTCGACGCAGTCACCACCATTGCCCGCGCTGTAGCTGCTCTTGTGAGAGACCAGGTTCCGCCGTCGCTTCGGAGACGCCCGGCACGGACGTAGACACGGTACTCGTGCGAAAGCGTCTCCAGCAGCGGCCCCAACTCGTCGGCCGGAAGGGTCACTCCTGACCTCCGGTCATCTCGCGCGGATGCATGCACGCTGCTTGCTCGCTACGTGCCGGACTGCACCCTCCCATGGCGAAGGCCCGGCATCCCCGAAGGGACGCCGGGCCTCAGTGCTGACGTGACGTCAGTGGGAGTGGCCGTGGCCGTGGCCCGCGGCGGCGGGCTCTTCCTCTTCCTTCTTCTCGACGACCAGGGTCTCGGTCGTGAGGAGGAGGGAGGCGATGGAGGCGGCGTTCTCCAGGGCGGAGCGGGTGACCTTCACCGGGTCGATGACGCCGGCCTTGACCAGGTCGCCGTACTCGCCGGTGGCGGCGTTGTAGCCGTTGCCCTTCTCGAGCTCGGCCACCTTGGAGACGATGACGTAGCCCTCGAGGCCGGCGTTCTCGGCGATCCAGCGCAGCGGCTCGACGGCGGCACGGCGGACGACGGCGACACCGGTGGCCTCGTCGCCCTCCTTGCCGAGGGAGCCCTCCAGGACCTTGACGGCGTGGACGAGCGCGGAGCCACCACCGGAGACGATGCCCTCCTCGACCGCGGCGCGGGTCGCGGAGATGGCGTCCTCCAGACGGTGCTTCTTCTCCTTCAGCTCCACCTCGGTGGCGGCGCCGACCTTGATCACGCACACGCCGCCGGCCAGCTTCGCGAGGCGCTCCTGGAGCTTCTCGCGGTCCCAGTCGGAGTCGGTGTTCTCGATCTCGGCCTTGATCTGGCCGATGCGGCCCTCGACGTCCGCCTTGTTGCCGGCGCCGTCGACGATCGTGGTGTCGTCCTTGGTGACGGTGATGCGGCGGGCGGAGCCGAGCACGTCCAGGCCGGCCTGGTCGAGCTTGAGGCCGACCTCCTCGGAGATGACCGTGGCGCCGGTGAGGACGGCCATGTCCTGGAGCATCGCCTTGCGACGGTCACCAAAGCCGGGCGCCTTGACGGCGACGGCGTTGAAGGTGCCGCGGATCTTGTTCACGACCAGGGTCGACAGGGCCTCGCCGTCGACGTCCTCGGCGATGATCAGCAGCGGCTTGGAGGCGTTGGCCTGGATGATCTTCTCCAGCAGCGGCAGCATGTCCGCGATGGAGGAGATCTTGCCCTGGTGGATGAGGATGTACGGGTCCTCCAGGACGGCCTCCATGCGCTCCTGGTCCGTCACGAAGTACGGCGACAGGTAGCCCTTGTCGAAGGCCATTCCCTCGGTGAAGTCCAGCTCCAGACCGAAGGTGTTGGACTCCTCGACGGTGATGACACCGTCCTTGCCGACCTTGTCCATCGCCTCGGCGATGAGCTCGCCGACCTGCTGGTCCTGGGCGGACAGCGCGGCGACGGCGGCGATGTCGGACTTCTCGTCGATCGGGCGGGCCGAGGCGAGCAGGTCGTCGGAGACGGCCCTGACCGCGGCGTCGATGCCCTTCTTCAGCAGCGCCGGGGAGGCACCCGCGGCGACGTTCCTCAGGCCCTCGCGCACCAGCGCCTGGGCGAGCACGGTGGCGGTGGTGGTGCCGTCGCCCGCGATGTCGTTGGTCTTGGTCGCCACCTCCTTCACCAGCTGCGCACCGAGGTTCTCGTACGGGTCGTCGAGCTCGACCTCGCGGGCGATGGTGACGCCGTCGTTGGTGATGGTCGGGGCGCCGAACTTCTTGTCGATGACGACGTTGCGGCCCTTGGGGCCGATCGTCACCTTGACCGTGTCAGCAAGCTTGTTGACGCCGCGCTCGAGGGCGCGACGGGCGTCCTCGTCGAACTTCAGGATCTTCGCCATGGGAGCGTAGCCCTCTCGGAAAAGTGGAGACGAAACGAACTGCGCCCCGGGCGCCCGGCTGATTAATGGTCGCGGGGGCCAGGGGCGCAGCTCAAAGCAGAATGTGCTTCAGGGTGAATTACTTCTCGATGATCGCGAGCACGTCGCGAGCCGAGAGGACGAGGTACTCCTCGCCGTTGTACTTCACCTCGGTGCCGCCGTACTTGCTGTACAGCACGATGTCGCCGGTCTTCACGTCGAGCGGGAGACGCTCGCCGTTCTCGAAGCGGCCCGGGCCCACGGCCAGGACGACGCCCTCCTGGGGCTTCTCCTTGGCGGTGTCCGGAATGACCAGGCCAGAGGCCGTGGTCTGCTCGGCGTCCAGCGGCTGGACCACGATGCGGTCCTCGAGCGGCTTGATGGCAACCTTGGAGCTGGTGGTCGTCACGATCCGACCTCCCCCTTCGGAGATCTCACGGGGTTAACTGTCTGAGGTGGCGACCAGGTCGATCCGTCGTCGCGGGTGCCGGACCTGCCCGTCGCGTTGTTGGCACTCTCCAGGGGGGAGTGCCAGAGCTGAGACTATGACCGCGATTAGCACTCGGTCAAGCGGAGTGCCAATTGGCCGCGGCGCGGCGTGGTCGGTTCGGCCTGAACGGCCTCGTCCTCGGGCCGGGGAACCCTGGACAACGACCTCGCCCTCGGGCCGGGGAACCCTAGATGTAGTCCTCCAGCCGTCCCACCGTCAGGCCCCTCCCCTGGATCGCGCGGAGCAACCGTGTCGTTCGTTCCCTCAGGGGCAGGCCCGTCGCGTCGCCGGAGGCGACCGACACGATGTCGCCCGGGCGCAGCCGGCCCTCACCGTTGACGAACACGAGTTCACCGTTCTCCATCGACGCCCGCCACAGCACGACCGCCGCGAGGCCGCAGTCGGCGGCCGCGCGCAGGGTGGTGGTGTCGTACGTGCCGTAGGGCGGGCGGAGGAGGCGGGGGCGCAGGCCGAAGCGGGACCTGAGTTTGTCCTGCTGGCCGCAGATCTCGGCGCGTTGGCCGGCGTAGGGCAGGCCGCGCAGGGAGGGGTGGTCGAGGGTGTGGTTCTGGATGGTCGCGCCGACGGACCGCAGGCGCGCGAAGTGGCCGTATCCCGGACCGACGACACTGTCCGTGAGGAACATGCTCACCGGAAGCCGCAGTTCACGGACCATGTCGACGAACCGGGGGTCCCGTTCGGCGCCGTCGTCGTAGGTCAGGAAGACGACCTTGTCGCGGGTCGGGACATGGTCGACGACGCGCGGGAGGCCCTGCTCCCGGGGCAGCCCCCGGCCGGGGCCCGCGCTGCCGGTGAGGGGGTGCGCGGGTGACTTCGGGGGTGGGAGGAGCGGGGCCGCCAGGCCCCAGCGGCGGTACGGGCGCTCCCCTGCCGGGTCGTGCGGTCGTACCCGCTGAGCCGCCTTCTTCCCCAGCCGTTCGATCGGGTCGACGGACTGGGCACAGCCGGTGACCAGGACGGCGGCCGCCACCAGCACCCCCGCCATCTGCCGCCGCAGCCGCCGCCTCACAGGTAGTCCTCGAGCCGGGCCACCGCGTATCCCTTCTCGGTGACCTTGTTCAGGAAGCGGCGGACCATGTCGGGCATCGTGCCCTTCCAGTCGCGCCGGCCGCGGAAGTGACTGAGGACGATGTCGCCGGGGTGGAGGTCGCGGTCCCACTCGCGGTACTCCCAGTGGTCGACGAAGACCTCCTCGTCCCACAGAGGGGCGTACTTGATGCCGCAGGCCTTCGCGGCGCGCAGGGTGGTCCCGTCGTAGTCGCCGAAGGGCGGGCGGAAGAGGGTCGGGCGCTTGCCGTAGCGCTTCTCGATCACGTCCTGCATACCGCAGATCTCGCGCTTCTGGCGGGCGTAGGACAGCCCGGGCAGGTAGGGGTGGTGCAGGGTGTGGTTGCTCAGGGTCACTCCCCTGTTCTGCATCTTCGCGAAGTAGCCGTAGTCCTTCTTCACCAGGTAGTCGCTGAGGAAGGCGGTGTACGGGACCTTCAGCTCGCTCATCATGCGCAGGAACGCAGGGTCCTTCTCGGCGCCGTCGTCGATGGTGAAGAAGACGACCTTCCGCTTGGTGGGGACCGTGGTGAAGACGGGGGGCAGGCCCAGTTCCTCGTGGTCGTCGACCTCGAAGCCCTCGCGGGTGGTGATCCTCGGCTTCTTCGCGGGTGGCGCCGGGGCCGTGAGCGGGACGTGCCGCAGTCCCCAGCGCCTGGCGGCGGCGACGCGGGCCTTGTGCGCGGCGCGCAGTTCGGCGGCGTAGGCGTCGAGGGCGCGGGCCGCGGGGGCCTGGAGGCGCTGCTGTCGGCCCGGGGCCGGGTGGGCGTCCGTGCCGTCGGCCCGGCCGGCCCGGCCGCAGCCCGAGAGGACGGCCGCGCCTGTGACGGTGGCGGCGGTGACGGTGGCGAGGACACCCCGGCTCAACGTTCGCCGATGCGCCCGGTTTTTATCGTTTTGTACGACCACTCGCATGGTGCCGGATCCTCGCAGCCCCCGCTCCGGAACCGCCCCCGACACCGCGGACGGAGGCACGCCGTCCACCGACTGGCCCACAATGACCCGGTGAACGACCCTCTCCTCGCCTTCGCCGCCCTGCTCACCCCCGAGGGCCGCGCCCTCCTCGACGAGGTGCGCGGCACCGACCCCGCCCAGGAACTCGCCGTCGCCACCCGGCTGCGGCGCGAGCACCCCGCCGAGCTCGTGTCGGCGGCGCTCGGTCAGGCGCGGCTGCGGCAGCGGGCGGCGGCGAAGTTCGGGGCGCAGGACGCGGAGCGCATGTTCTTCACGCCGAACGGGGTGGAGCAGTCGACGCGGGCGAGTGTGGCGACGTACCGGGCGCGGCGGATGGCCGATCTGGGCGTGACCTCCGTGGCCGACCTGTGCTGCGGGATCGGCGGGGACGCGATCGCGCTCGCCCGCGCCGGGATCCGTGTCCTCGCGGTGGACCGCGACCCACTGACAGCTGCGGTGGCACGCGCCAACACCGAGGCGCTGGAGCTGGGGGAGCTGATCGAGGTGCGGGAGGCGGATGTCGCGGAGGTGGACACCGCCCCGTACGACGCCGTGTTCGTGGACCCTGCGCGGCGCGGCGGACGCGGGCGGATCTTCGACCCCGAGGCGTACTCGCCGCCCCTCTCCTGGGCGGTCGAGACGGCTCTGAAGGCCCCTCACGCCGCACTGAAGGTCGCCCCCGGCATTCCGCACGAGGCGGTTCCCGACGCGGCCGAGGCGGAGTGGATCTCGGACGGCGGGGACGTGAAGGAGGCGGTCCTCTGGTTCGGTACGCAACCGGGGTCCGTACGGGCGACGCTGCTGCCGGGGCCTCGCACGCTGTTGGGGCGGGGGCTGCCGGATCCCGCTGTGCGGTCGGTGGGGCGGTACTTGTACGAGCCCGACGGCGCCGTGATCCGCGCCCACCTGGTCGCCGAGGTGGCCGAGGACCTGGACGGCGGACTGATCGACCCGACGATCGCCTACATCACCGCGGACGAGTTCCATGTGACCCCGTACGCCACCGCCTACGAGATCACCGACCACCTCCCCTTCAACGTCAAGAAGCTGAAGGCCCTGCTCCGGGAGCGGGAGGTCGGCATCCTCACGGTGAAGAAGCGGGGGTCGGCCGTCGAACCGGAGGAGCTCCGGCGCAAGGTGAAGCCGCAGGGGCCCAACTCGGCGACGGTGTTCATGACCCGGGTGGCGGGGGCACCGACGATGCTGGTGGGGCGACCGGCCCGGGCTCGGGGTTTCAGGTGACGGCGACGATGGTGTGATCGGAGAGGACTCGGACATGGGCCCGGCGGCTCACCTCGTAGGCGGCACCATGGGCGACATCGCGGGAGGACGTGGTACCGGGGCCACGAGCAACGAGTGCCAGCAGCCCGGCAACGCACTCGCCGTCGTCCGCGACCTTGGCCACTGATCTCACCAACAGGTCGTGGACGTGTCCGGTGGCCAGAGAGACCGGGTTGTCCCGGCAATGGTGGAGAACAGCACGAATGCGGGAGTGAGGGACGCGCGATGGGAGGTCGCCACTGTGGCCGGAACCACTCAGATGGATGAGATAGGCATCCACCGCGGCTTCAGGTGCGAAGGCATCGAGCCATGATCGTGCCGAGTTGCTCATGGAGTCGTCCGAGTCCGAGGCCGCCCGGTAGAAGAAATGTTGGGCCACCCCGATGTCCCCGTACGGAGCGAGAGCCGCTCCGAGGCGCCGGGCCGCCCGGCCCGTCCACCCCCACGCGCGCCCTCCTCTCTCCGTGTACGTCAGATCCGGCGAGATGACTCCATCGAGAATGGCCCTCTGGATGAAGTCGAGCCGGAGCGGGGCCCCCCAGGCCGCCGAGGTGGCTGCGGCAGCCACGCAGACCTGCGGGTTGGCATCGTGGACGAGCGGTTCCAGGTCCTTGGGGTCGCCCGGGTTGTGGTCCAGGCATTCGAGAGCCAGCCAACGGAGCTGCCACGCCGCGGCCGTCTCACGGGCGAGGGCGAGAAGAGCATCCCGGTGGGCCCAGCCGTGTCCCTTGCCGGTGAACTCCGCCAGCGCGGCCATCATCGGGATCTTCTGGAACTCCGTCGTCCGGTCCGACCGAACGATGTCGAGCAGCACCCCGGCCCCGTACTCACCGGCGACGTCCAGGTACGCCCCGGCCAGGGTCTGGCGTTCGAAGTACCAGTCGTTTTCCTGTACAAGGAGATTCAGCAGCAGTTCCCCTGTACTGGGATCCCGCACATCCGCCAAGGCATCGCGAATGGCTCTCATCACCCGCCCCCGGGACTGCCAGAACGTGAAGGCGTGGATCGTCCCCACGATGACCTCGACGGGTCCCCCGGCGGCACCGAGAGCCCTGACGACCGTACCCACGTGATCGGCCACCTCGTACTGCCCGCCGGAGGTGACGGGCTTGGGCAGGTTCACCACCTCCGCCAGTTCATCGAGCAACTTGGGGACCGCGGCCTCGACATGGAGTGTGCCAAGGGCTTTCATGAGGTGGCCTCGCAGGGAAGCCGGCAACCCGGATTCCAGAGTGAGCACACCCAGCAGTCGTTCCCCCACGCTCCGGCCCCCATGGACCGCCAGCGCGTCGACCAGCGCTTCTCTCGCAGCCGTGTTCTGCCGGTTGTCACCGATCCAGGCGATGGCCTTGCTCAACTGCTGCTCCGAGCCCAGCACTCCCACGATCGCCTGCGCCGCCCGCTGCCGCTCCCCCTCGTACGGCGTCGTCTCCAGCAGCTCCCACACCGACCGTATGATCTGCCGCCGCAACTCCACATCGGCAACCCGCGGGCTACCCGTGAGGCACCGCGCCGCCAGCAGCAGATCCGTATGGAACAAGTCATCGTGCGGCAGATGCAGAAGCGCCGGATCGTCCTCCCGCGTGCGCCGCTCCCCCGCCCCCACCTGGAGCACTCCCAGCAGCAAACCCGTCGCATCCGGCAACGCCCCCGCCAACAACAGAATCACCTCCTCCCACCACGGGTCGTACCGCGCCGCCACCGCCCGTTCGATCCCCGACTCGCCCTGCTCCAGCAAGGCCGTCGCCGCGAAGTGTTCCTGCAAGGTGAGGTGAAGAAAGCCGTACCAGCCGTGGGCCTGGGCCTTGAGGAGGCCGTACTGCGCGGCGATCTCGTCGAGGATGGCGCGGCTGTCGGTGCGGGGCAGGTCGATGGTCGGGAGGAAGTCGGCGATCAGTTCCAGGAGTTCGTCCTCGCGGAAGTAGCGCCGACCGCGCTGGTGGTAGTGCCA
The DNA here is from genome assembly GCF_042888465.1 of Streptomyces sp. NPDC002888. Lineage (NCBI taxonomy): Bacteria > Bacillati > Actinomycetota > Actinomycetes > Kitasatosporales > Streptomycetaceae > Streptomyces > Streptomyces sp. NPDC002888. The sequence continues at coordinate 439,373 of NZ_JBIAPU010000003.1, forward strand.
GGCGATCTGCTTGAGGAGGTCCTGCTTGCGATCGGTCGTGAAGCGGCTGTAGCGGGTGACCTTGCGGTGGGCGTCCCACTCGCGCAGCAGGACCTCCACGCAGCGACGGTAGAGGGCCGCTCGGCGCTCCGGCAGTTCCAGGTCCCGTTCGTAGACGATGGCGATCAGGCTGAGGAGGAGGGGGTTCGTGGCGAGGGTCTGGAGGCGGGCGTTGGCAGAGAGGGCGCGGACGAGGCCTCGGCGGCGGCGGTCACGGTCGCCGAACCAGTTGGCGATGAACGTCTCGATCTGCGGCCACTCGAAGTCGAGCGCCTCCAGGACCTGGAACTGCTGCAGGCCGCCCTGCCAGCCGTGCCGACGGCAGGTGGTGGCGATCAGCGCCCTCGGGAACCGGGTCGCCAGACGGGCGATCTCCTCGGTGACCCGGTGGTACGCGCCCGCCGCCACCTCCGCGCTCTCCCCGCCCAACACCTCGTCCAGGCCGTCGAGCAGGAGGGCAGCGGTGCCGTCGGTCAGTTTCTCCGCCACGTAATCGCGGGCGTCCGCGAAGCCGTACTGGTCGGTCCAGTACTCGGCGAGGTAGTCGAGCAGCGAGTCGTGGCCGCTCTCGACGAAGCGGAACAACTCGACGTACGCGGGGAGTTCGGGCAGCGTCTCGCCCTCGGTCCGTCTGGCCATACGCAGGGCGAGATGGCGAAGCATGGTGGTCTTGCCCGCGCCGGGATCCCCTACGACGACGATGCGCTGGTAGCGCTGGAGAGCGTCGACGGGTGCGTAGGTGTGCGCGGCGGTCGCCGTGTCGGGGGACGCCTCCCGCCGGGTGTCGTCCTGGGCGCGCTCCTGCGCGAGCTCCTCCTCGCGGACGAACCGCAGGGGTTGCTGCTCCTGGACACGGACCTGGACGTAGAGGCTGTCCAGGCGCAACGGACGCGACATGTCCAGGATCCGCAGGGTCGACAGCTCCTGCACCAGCCGCGCGCAGTACGCGGCCGCTTCCACGACGAGGCCGCTGCGGCGAGCGGCCAGTTCTTCCGTGACCTGGCTTCGCTCCCGCTCCGCATCCTCGGCCTCACGTCTGCGCTCCCGCTCGGAGACGCGCTGCTCGTGGGCCCACTCCTGCTCCTTCAGCCGTGAGTCGGCGGAGAGTTGCAGCTGGATCTTCTCCTTCTCCAGCTGCATCTTGTCCAGCTCCAGTCTTCTGGTCCTGCGGGTCTGCCAGAGCGCGACCGCGCCCGCGATCAACGCGACGACCACTCCCCCCGCTGCTGTGACGACCGACGCGTCGTCCAGCGCGAGGTGGTGTCCTGCGGCGGCCCAAGCGGGCAGAGGTGCCACGGCTCGTTCCTCATTCCCCCGAGTTCTGATGCCCTGTCGATTTTGACAGCGCCGCCGTTTTGGTGGGCCCTCTTGCGCAGGTTCAGTCAGCGGCCGAGGCCGCCCGTCTCAACAGCAGTTCGCGTTCCCGTTCGTTGCGGGCCAGCGCTGCCGCCCGTTCGAACTCCGCGCGCGCCTCCGTCGTACGGCCGAGGCGCTGGAGCAGGTCGCCGCGGACGCTGGGGAGGAGGTGGTAGTCGCTGAGGGCCGGTTCGGTGGTGAGGGTGTCGACGATCTCCAGGGCCGGCGCCGGGCCGTCCGCCATCGAGACGGCGACCGCGCGGTTGAGTTCGACGACCGGTGAGGGGGCGCGGGCGGCGAGGAGGCCGTAGAGGGTGGCGATGGTCGGCCAGTCGGTCTCCTCGTAGGTGTACGCGTGCGCGTGGCAGGCGGCGATCGTGGCCTGGAGGGCGTACGGGCCAGGGGCGCCCGTGGAGGTGGCCTCGGCGCGGGCGAGGGCCGTGACGCCTCGGGCGATGAGCCTGCGGTTCCAGCGGCGGCGGTTCTGGTCGGCGAGCAGGATCGGTTCGCCGTCGGGGCCCGTGCGGGCGGCGGTGCGGGACGCCTGGAACTCCAGCAGCGCGGCCAGGGCGTGCACCTCGGGCTCCTTCGGCATCAGGGCAGCCAGCTGCCGGGCCAGCCGGAGGGCGTCCTCGCACAGCGCCGGGCGCAGCCAGTCGTCGCCCGCGGTGGCCGCGTACCCCTCGTTGAAGATCAGGTAGATGACGTCGAGGACCGAGCCGAGGCGGGCCTCGCGGTCGGGGCCGTACGGCACCTCGAAGGCGACGTTCCTGGCGGCGAGGGTCCGTTTCGCGCGCACGATGCGCTGGGCGACCGTGGGCTCCGGGGCCAGGAAGGCGCGAGCGATCTCGGGTGTGGTCAGGCCGCCGAGCAGCCGCAGGGTGAGGGCGATGCGGGCCTCGGCGGACAGGACGGGATGGCACGCGGTGAAGACGAGGCGGAGCAGGTCGTCGTCGATGTCGTCGGGGTCGTAGGAGGCAGCGGGCTCCTCCGGGGGCGCCGTGGTCTCCAGGTCGCGGCCGATCTCCGCCAGCTTGCGGGCGTAGTTCTCCCGGCGGCGCACGAGGTCGACGGCACGGTTCTTGGCGGCGGCGGTGAGCCAGGCGCCCGGGTTGTCCGGCACCCCCTCCCGCGGCCACCGCTCCAGCGCCGCGACCAGCGCGTCCTGCGCCAACTCCTCGGCGATGCCGACGTCACGGACGATACGGGCGACGGCGGCGATGACACGCGGGGACTCGATACGGAAGACGGTCTCGATGGCACCGCGGGCGTCCGCGCGAGGGCCGGATTCCCCGCCGCGCGCGTCCGCGGGAGTGACGGATTCAATGGCACCGCGGGCGTCCGCGGTGGGCTGCTGTTCCACAACCCACCATCGAACACCTCGGACGGCACTCGACCAAGCGGGTGGGCTCAGCCCTCCATGATCTCCCGTACCTCACAGGTCACGGTCCACTTGTCCTCGTGCACCTTCAGGAAGCGCTTGGTCCACTCGACGGCCTCGGCCGTGTCCTTGCACTGCATGATCGCGTAGCCGCCGACGGCCTCCTTGGTCTCGGTGAAGGGCCCGTCGGTGACGGAGATCGCGCCGCCCTCGTAGTGCACGCGGGTGCCCTGGGCGGTCGGTGTCAGACCGGCGGTCTCCAGCATCACTCCGGCCTTGGTCATCTCCTCGATCAGTTCGCCCATCCGCTGCATCAGCTCGGGGCTGGGGCCCTCGGCGGGGGCGTTGTTCTCGTCGACCCTGACGAGCGACAGGTAGCGGGGCATGGTGCCTCCTCAGGACGGTGACCCGTACGGTGACGAGTCTCGCGGGCGGAGCCTCTCCCCGCCTCTCACCCGTACGTCGAACGGGAGACATCCGGATCGACACGCTCCCGGGATTCTTTCGACGAGTTTTCTGAGGAGGGCGTTTGCGCAGGCAGCGCGCCGTCCCGCCCAAGCAGCAGCGCCCCCTCCGTACGCCTCCCGTGGAGTGCGCCGGCCGCCAGCGCGGCCACCACCAGTAGTGCGGCCGACACCCAGTACGCGGCCGCGTAGCCGTCGACGAGCCCCTGCGCACCGCCGGCTCCGTCGTGGGCCCCGGCGACCGTGACCAGCACGCCGAGCCCGACCGCCCCGCCGACCTGACGGGAGGTGTTGAGCAGCCCGGAGGCCATCCCCGTCTCCTCGGGGGCGACCCCCGCCGTGGCCGCCGTGCCCAGCGGTACGAAGCACACGCCGATGCCGACGCTCGCGACCGCCGACGGCCCGAGGACCGAGAGCAGGAAGCCGCCGTCGACCGCGACCGCCGGCGCGAACCAGGCGATGCCGACGGCCCCGAGCAGACCGCCCACCACCAGCAGCGCCCCGGCCCCCACCCGCCCGATCGCCCGGGCGGAGACCGCCGTGCCGACCACGACGCCCGCGCAGAACGGCAGGAACGCACACCCGGTGGCGGTGGGCCCGTAGCTGAGGACCTCCTGGAGGTAGAGGGAGGTGAAGTAGAAGGCGGCGAACTGGCCCGCCGACATCAGCAACGCGAAGACGTTGGCGGCGAGCACCGGTCCCCGGGTGAGGAGCCCGAGCCGCAGCAACGGCTGTGACACCCGGGTCTCCACCACCGCGAAGGCGGCCAGCAGCACCGCGGCGGCGGCCAGAACGCCCGCCGTCTGCCAGGCGGCCCAGCCGTGGGTCTCCGTCCGCACCAGGCCGAGCACGAGCAGCGTGGTCCCGGCGGTGACGAGCAGCGCGCCGGAGAGGTCGAGGCGGGGGCGGGCGCCGGGACGCCGGTCCTCGGCGGGGACGGCGAGCCGGGCGAGAGGCAGGGCGAGCGCCACCACCGGCACGTTGACGAGCATCACCGCCCGCCAGCCGGCCCAGTCGGTGAGCAGTCCCCCGGCGAGGACCCCGACGGCCCCGCCGAGCGCCCCCGCGGCGCCCCACAGGCCCAGGGCGCGCGAACGGGCGGCACCGGCCGGGTAGGTGACGGTGATCAGGGTGAGCGCGACCGGCGCGAGCGCGGCGGCGCCGGCGCCCTGCGCGGCCCGGGCGGCGACCAACTCGCCCGGCGCCTGCGCGAGTCCGCCGGCCAGGCTCGCGAGGCCGAACAGGGCGAAGCCGCCCGCCAGGACCCGCCGCCGGCCGACGACGTCGGCGAGCCGCCCGCCGAGCATGAGCAGCCCGCCGAAGGCCAGGGCGTAGGCGTTGACGACCCAGGTCAGCGATTCCGTGCCGAAGCCCAGGCCGCTGCCGATGTCCGGCAGGGCGACGTTGACGACGGACATGTCGAGGGAGACGAGGAACTGCACGGTGAGCAACACCGGCAGTAACCAACGGGAGGCGTACGTCTGCGAGTTCACCATGCCCGGCACATTAATATACGCGTACAGAAATTAGCTATACGCGTACGGAAAAAGGAGGGGGAGAATGCCCGGGTGACAGGCAACGGGCAGAAACGGGCGGCGGGCCGGCCCCGACGCATCGAGCGGCACCAGATCGTGGACGTGACACGGCGGATCATCCAGGAGGAGGGGGTCGAGGCACTCTCCATGCGCCGCGTCGCCAAGGAGGTCGGCGCCACCCCGATGGCGCTCTACCACCACGTACGCGACAAGGACGAGCTGCTGATGCTCACCCTGGCGGGCATGGCGGCGACCGTGCCGCGCCCGGAGTTGCCCGAGGACCCGCGCGACCGCATCGTCGCCACCGCCGTCCACATGCACGCCGTGCTGAGCGAGATGGTGTGGGTCATCGACGTGCTGAGCAGGGGCGACCTCACCGACAAGGGCGCGCTGTGGATGACGGAGGAGATCGTCGACTCGGCCATCGCCTGCGGTCTGACCCCCGAGGCGGCGGTCCACGCGTACCGCACGATCTGGTACCTCGTCTACGGCGCCCTGGTCTTCCGGCGCGCCGAGGACCGACGCGCCGAGGACCGGCGCGCCGCCGACCCCGGGCGGGGGCAGTTCTTCCCTTCCCTCGTCACCGAGGACGACGCCGGTGAGCTCCCCCGGCTGACCGCTCTGTCGGCCCGGTGGGGGGACGTGACGGCCGCCTACGACGTCGCCGAGCAGTTGGCGGCGGTGGTGGACGGCCTCCTGGCCCGCCGGTAGTCGGCGGGCCAGGGCCTGTCGCAGGGACTCCCACAGCTCGCCCAGCGAGTCGAGGCCGGTGCCCGTGGTCGCCCCCCAGGGGTCAGCCCAGCGTCACCGCCGGCACCGGATTGCTCCCGCTCCATGACGCGTTGAACCCGAAGGAGACCGAACCTCCGCTGGGAACCGTCCCGTTGTACGAGGCGTTGGAACAGGTGACCGTCGCCCCCGACTGACTGCACGTCGCGTTCCAGGCCTGCGTGACCTGCTGGCCCGCACCGTAGGTCCAGCTCACCTTCCACGACGAGAGCGAGGCACCCGAGCAGGAGATCGTCACGTTCCCGGTGAACCCGGTGTTCCACTGACTGCCCACGCTGTAGGCCGCCGTGCACGCCCCGGTGGGCGGCGGAGTGGTCGTGCCGCCGCCGAGCGCTTCGGCGATACCGTAGTACGCCGGTTTGGGCGTGTAGTTCGCGTCGTACGGCGTCGCCGCACCCTGTCCCGGGAAGGTGCTCTCCACCCAGGAGTCGGAGTCGGTGAAGCCCCACACGGTGAGGTTCACGCAGCGCGCGACCGCCACGCAGGCGGCGGTGACCGCCTTGTAGTCGGCGCGCTGCTGGGCGAGTTTGGCGCTGTCCGAGGGGAGCGTCATCCGCACGTCCAGCTCGGTGATCGCCACGTCGAGGCCGAGGTCGGCGAAGCGCTGGATGTTCTGCTGGAGCGTGGCAGGGACCTGGCCGAGGATCAGGTGCGCCTGGAGGCCCACGCCGTCGATCGGGACGCCGCGCTCCTTCAGTGACTTGACGAGGTTGTACAGGGCGGTGGACTTCGCGTTGACGCCCTCGACGTTGTAGTCGTTGATGTAGAGCTTGGCGTCGGGGTCGGCGGCCCGCGCCCAGGTCAGGGCGTTCGCGATGTAGTCGACGCCGAGGCCGTTGTACCAGAGGGTGGAGCGGTAGGTGCCGTCCTCGTTGAACGGCTCGTTGACGACGTCCCAGGCGGCGATCTTCCCCTTGTAGCGGCCGGCCTCCGTGTTGATGTGGTTCTGCAGGAGGCCGCTGAGCTGGGCGGGCGTCCAGCTGCCGTTCGTCAGCCAGCTCGGGTTCTGGCTGTGCCAGACCAGCGTGTGGCCGCGCACCTGCTGGTTGTGGGCCTGCGCGAAGGCCACGATCTGGTCGGCCTCGGCCCAGTTGAAGTTCCCCTGGGTCGGCTCGACGGAACCCCACTTCATGGCGTTGCCGGGGGTGAGCGAGCCGAACTCCCGCCCCGCGATGTCGCCGTAGGTGCCGGTGAGCTTGGACCCGGTGACCGCCGTACCGATGACCTTGTTCTTGGCGGCGGCGAGGTCGCGCAGCGGGGTGTCGGCGGCCTGGGCGGCCGTGGTCCCGGCGGTGAGCAGGGCGGCCGTCGCGGCGACGCCGGTGCACAGGGCGGCGATACGGCGCCGCAGGGGCGGGCGGGAGGTTCCAGAGGTTCTGGAGGTTTTAAAGGTTCTGGAGGTTCTGGAAATTCTGGAGGTTCTCATTGCGGGGGCCTCCGAAAGTTTCGGTCGTGCAACCGATTGACTTCGGAGGAGTGTGGAGGCGCTCCTCGCACCCGTCAATACGTCAACTTCCGGCCAACGGCGCCCCCGTGCTGGTCCGCACCACCAGGCTGGTCGCCAGCTCCACGCGGGTCGCCGTCGGTGCCTGCTCCTCGCGCCCCAGCTCCAGCACCAGCCGGGCAGCGGCCTCGGCCATCTCCATCAGCGGCTGCCGTACGGTCGTCAGCGGCGGCCCCACCCAGCGCGCCACCGGCAGATCGTCGAACCCGACCACACTCACGTCCTCCGGGATGCGCAGCCCCAGCTCGCGGGCGGCCTCGTACAGCCCGAGCGCCTGGAGGTCATTGCCGGCGAAGACGGCGGTGGGGCGGTCGTCCTGGCCGAGCAGTTCACGCCCGAGCCGGTAGCCGGCCTCGTGATGGAAGTCCCCGGTCTTGATCAGGTCCTGTTCGACGGGGAGCCCGGCCGTCTCCAGGGCGGCCCGGTAGCCGTCCATGCGGGCGCGGCTGCACATCATCTGCGGCGGCCCGCTGATGGCGCCGATCCGCCGGTGCCCGAGCTCGACCAGGTGCCGGGTGGCGGCGAGCCCGCCCTGCCAGTTGGTCGCGCCGATGGACGGCACGTCGGCGCCCGGGTCACCGGCCGGGTCCATGACCACGAACGGGATGGACCTGCTGGTCAGCAGCGCGCGCTGGGACTCGTCGAGCCCGGACAGCACCAGGATCACCCCGTGCGGCCGGCGCGCGGCGACCTGGTCGGCCCAGGTCCGCCCCGGGGTGAGCCGGCCCGCGCTCTCGCTGAGCACGACGCTCAGCCCGGCGTCGCGCGCCACGTTCTCCACGCCCCTGATCACCTCCATCGCCCACGCGCTCTCCAGCTCGTGGAAGACCAGGTCGATCAGGGGCGAGCGGGTGGCCTCGGCGCGGCGACGCCGGTAGCCGTAGGTGCGCAGCAGTTCCTCGACGCGGGCGCGGGTGGCCGGGGCGACGTCGGCGCGGCCGTTGAGGACCTTCGAAACAGTCGGCGCCGAGACGCCGGCCTCGCGGGCGATCTCGGCGAGCGTCGCGGTCTGCGCCGGCCGGTCCCCCGTCGGTGGTGTCGGCCGGTCTTCCGTCCGTGTTTCAGCGGGATCCGAGGGTGTCATGGCGGCGATCGTATCCCCGCATGCCCCCTTGACGAACCCCGTTCGGCGCCATAGGTTCCCGGAACATTCGACGTACACAACGAAACATTCGACGAACCGGACGTCCACCTGGTGGCTCACCGACCTCTGACAGGAGTTTCATGACCACCGCCCCCTGGCGTGACCCCGCCCTGCCCGCCGCCGCCCGCGTCGACGACCTCCTCTCCCGGATGACCCTGGAGGAGAAGACCGCCCAGCTGTACGGCGTGTGGGTGGGCGCCGACACGGACGGCGAGGGCGTCGCCCCGCACCAGCACGACATGACCGCCGACTACGACTGGGACGAGCTGATCACCCTCGGTCTCGGCCAGCTCACGCGCTCCTTCGGCACGGCCCCCGTGGACCCGGCGTTGGGCGCGCAGGCGCTCGCCCGCGCCCAGCGCCGGATCGCAGACGCGGGCCGCTTCGGCATCCCGGCCGTGGCCCACGAGGAGTGCCTGGCCGGTGTCACGACCTGGGGCGCCACGGCGTACCCCGTGCCCCTGGCCTGGGGCGCGAGCTTCGACCCGCCGCTGGTCGAGGAGGTGGGCCGGCACATCGGCCGCGACCTGCGCTCGGTCGGCGTCCACCAGGGCCTCGCGCCCGTCCTGGACGTCGTACGGGACGCACGCTGGGGCCGGGTGGAGGAGACGATCGGCGAGGACCCGTACCTGGTCGGCACGGTCGGCGCGGCCTATGTGCGCGGCCTGGAGTCCGCCGGGGTCGTCGCCACGCTCAAGCACTTCGCCGGGTACGCCTCCTCCGCCGGCGCCCGCAACCTCGCGCCCGTACGGGCGGGCATCCGCGAGTTCGCCGACGTGACCCTGCCCCCGTTCGAGATGGCGCTGCGCGAGGGCGGGGCGCGCTCGGTGATGGCCGCGTACACGGAGACCGACGGCATCCCGGCGTCCGCGGACCCGGCCCTGCTGACCGAACGCCTGCGTGAGGAGTGGGGTTTCACGGGCACGGTGGTCGCCGACTACTTCGGCATCGGCTTCCTGCAGACCCTGCACCGCGTGGCCGGCTCCGCCTCCGACGCGGCCCACCTGGCGCTCGCGGCCGGCATCGACGTGGAGCTGCCGACGCTGAAGTGCTACGGCAAGCCGCTGATCGAGGCCGTCCGCGAGGGCCGCGTCCCGGAGGCGCTGGTGGACCGCGCCGCCCGCCGCGTCCTGGAGCAGAAGTGCGAGCTGGGCCTCCTCGACGAGGACTGGCGCCCGGAGCCGGCGGAGCCCGAGCGGATCGACCTGGACTCGGCGGCCAACCGGATCCTGGCCCGCCGGCTGGCGGAGGAGTCGGTCGTCCTGCTGGACAACCCCGACGGCCTGCTCCCCCTCTCCCCCGACACCCGGATCGCCGTGGTGGGTCCGAGGGCGGCGGACGCCCTGGCGATGCTCGGCTGCTACTCCTTCCCCTCCCACGTCCTGCCCCACCACCCCGAGGTGCCGCTGGGCATCGAGATCCCGACGGTCCTGGAGGCGCTGCGCACCGAACTCCCCGACGCGAAGGTGACGTTCGCGGAGGGCTGCGCGGTGTCCGACCCGGACACCTCCGGCTTCGCGGAGGCGTTCGCCCGGGCGTCGGAGGCCGATGTGTGCGTGGCCGTCCTGGGCGACCGGGCGGGCCTGTTCGGCCGGGGTACGTCGGGCGAGGGCTGCGACGTGACGGAGCTGCGACTGCCCGGCGCGCAGGGCGAGTTGCTGGACGCGCTGATCGGCACGGGCGTCCCGGTGGTCCTGGTGCTGCTCACCGGCCGCCCCTACGCGCTCGGCCGCTGGCACGGTCGCCTGGGCGCGGTCGTCCAGGCCTTCTTCCCGGGGGAGGAGGGCGGCCCGGCAGTGGCGGGAGTGCTGTCGGGCCGCGTCAACCCCTCGGGCCGCCTCCCGGTGAGCGTCCCGCAGGTGCCGGGCGGCCAGCCCTGGACCTACCTCCAGCCGCCGCTCGGCCTGGCCGACGAGGTCAGCAACCTGGACCCGACCCCGCTGTACCCGTTCGGACACGGCCGCTCGTACACGACTTTCGCCTGGGAGGACTTCACGGGCGGCGACGACCCGGCGGAGATCGGCACGGACGGCTCGTACGACGTCTCGCTCACCGTCCGCAACACGGGCGACCTGCCCGGCGCGGAGGTCGTCCAGCTGTACCTGCACGATCCGGTGGCCTCGGTGACCCGCCCCGACGTCCGCCTGATCGGCTACCAGCGCCTGGAGCTGGCCCCGGGCGAGGCGACCCGCGTCACCTTCCACTTCCACGCCGACCTCTCCGCCTTCACCGACCGCACGGGCCTCCGCGTCGTCGAACCCGGGGCGCTGGAGCTGCGGTTGGGGGCGTCGAGCACGGACGCCCGTCACGTGGCGCGGCTGAGGCTGACGGGGCCGGTGCGGGCGCTGGGGCCCGATCGGCGGTTGCGGTGCGAGGCGCGGGTGGCGGAGCCGGAGTGAGCCACACGGCACACACGGCACGGCGGGGGCCGGGGGGCTCCCGCCGTGCCGTGCGGAAGAAGGGAGGGCGTGAAGGCTAGCGGCTCTCCACCGACTCGAACCGCCACCGGTGCACGGCACGGGCCACCAACCGCTGTTCCGGCTCGGGCAGTTCGGGCAGTTCGGCGTCGTAGGGCGCGTCCCACCAGGTGATGACCAGCACCCGCTCCCCCGGCGCCCGGAACGTCTCCCGGCGCAGGGCCGCCTCGGGCAGCTCCTGGGAGCGGGCCCAGGCCAGCAGCTCCTCCCCGCGGCCGGTCACCGCCCGCGCCTCCCACATCAGCGCGACCGTCATGAGTAGAGGTTCTCTCCGCTCACCTCGTGAACGTGGTCGTGGGTGTGGCCGGGCACATGCGGGTCCGTCACCGGCAGCGACGAGTCCGCCGAAAGGTCCCAGCTCGACGCGGCCCGGCCCCGGGTCACCATCTCCGCGCCCAGTGCCGCGACCATCGCCCCGTTGTCCGTGCACAGCTTGGGGCGCGGTACGCGCAGGCGGATGCCGGCCGCCTCGCAGCGCTCCTGCGCCAGTACCCGCAGCCGGGAGTTGGCCGCGACACCGCCGCCGATCATGAGGTGGTCGACGCCCTGGTCCTTGCAGGCCCGTACCGCCTTCCGGGTCAGCACGTCCACCACCGCCTCCTGGAAGGAGGCCGCCACGTCACGGACCGGCACCTCCTCGCCCGCCGCCCGCTTCGCCTCGATCCAGCGGGCCACGGCCGTCTTCAGGCCGGAGAAGGAGAAGTCGTACGCCGAGTCGCGCGGCCCGGTCAGGCCGCGCGGGAAGGCGATGGCCTGCGGGTCGCCCTCGCGCGCGTACCGGTCGATGACCGGACCGCCGGGGAAGCCCAGGTTCAGCACGCGAGCGATCTTGTCGAAGGCCTCGCCCGCCGCGTCGTCGATCGTCGAGCCCATCGGGCGGACGTCCGAGGTGATGTCCGTCGACAGCAGCAGGGACGAGTGGCCGCCGCTCACCAGCAGCGCCATCGTCGGCTCCGGCAGCGCCCCGTGCTCCAGCTGGTCCACGCAGATGTGGGAGGCGAGGTGGTTCACCCCGTAGAGCGGTTTGCCGAGCGCGTAAGCGTACGCCTTCGCCGCCGAGACGCCGACGAGCAGCGCCCCCGCCAGGCCGGGTCCCGCGGTCACCGCGATGCCGTCCAGGTCCCGCGCGCTCACCCCCGCCTCCTTCAGCGCGCGGTCGATGGTCGGCACCATCGCCTCCAGGTGTGCCCGGGAGGCGACCTCGGGCACCACACCGCCGAAGCGGGCGTGCTCGTCGACGCTGGACGCGATGGCGTCGGCCAGCAGGGTGGTGCCCCGCACGACTCCGACGCCGGTCTCGTCACAGGAGGTCTCGATTCCCAGGACCAGGGGTTCGTCAGCCATGGATCTCGGTTCCTTGTACGCCGTCGTGTGGGGTGGGTGAGGTGGATTCCGCAGCGGGGCTGCGCTCGGGCAGGGTGGTCAGGCGCATCACCAGGGCGTCCACGTTCCCCGGCTGGTAGTAGCCGCGCCTGAACCCGATGGGCTCAAAGCCGAAGCGCTCGTACAGCTTCTGTGCGCGGACGTTGTCGATCCGGCACTCCAGCATCACTTCGGCGCAGTCGAAGGCGGTCGCCGCCTTCAGCAGTTCGGTGAGGAGACGGCTGCCGAGGCCCGTGCTCCAGTGGTCGCGGGCGACCGCGATGGTCTGGATGTCGGCGCCCGCGGTGGAGCCGCTGTCGGACGCGACGCCGGAGGCGGCCAGGCCCGCGTACCCGACGACCCGGTCCCCCGCCTCGGCCACCAGGTAGCGGCGCGTCGCCTCGGGGCCGCGCGAGTGGGCGAGCTCGGACCAGAACATGCCCCGCGACCAGGCGTCCTCGGGGAAGAGGGCCTTCTCCAGCTCGAGCACGGGGTCGATGTCCCACCAGCGCATCTCGCGCATCCGAGGAGTCACGGTCGTATCGGTCACTTGGGGGTGACCACCTTGTAGTTCTTCGGTACCTGGGCGTCCGGCCGACGCAGGTACAGCGGCCGGGGCGCGGGGAGTTCCTCGCCCGCCGCCAGCTTCTCGGCGGCCAGGGAGGCCAGGGCGGCGGCGGACACGTGCTGCGGCTCGTGCGCGTTCGGGAAGGTGTCCGGGTACAGCAGCGCGCCCGCGCCGACCGCCGGGAGGCCGGCGACCTCGCCGGCGATGTCGGCGGGCCGGTCGACGGCCGGGCCCGACAGGCGGGTCCGGGAGTCGGCGTAGCGCGCCCAGTAGACCTCCTTGCGCCGGGCGTCGGTCGCCACGACGAAGGGGCCGTCGATGTCGGACGCGTAGGCGAGGCCGTCGAGGGTGCACAAGCCGTGCACGGGGACACCGAGCGCGAGTCCGAAGGTGTCGGCGGTCATCAGGCCGACGCGCAGCCCCGTGTAGGGGCCGGGGCCGATGCCGGCGACGATCCCGGTGACGGCGTCGAGTTTGAGTCCGGCCTCGGCGAACACACGGTCGACGGCCGGCAGCAGCAGCTCGCCGTGCCGGCGCGCGTCCACCTGGCTCGACGAGGCGATGACGTCCCTGCCGTCGTGCACGGCGACGGTGACGGCGGGGGTGGCGGTATCCAGAGCGAGCAAGAGCACGCAAACAGCCTACGGCGCCCGGGGGCCCGTGTCGGCCGTCACGGTCGGGCGCCCGGTGACTGCTAACGTCGCCAAGGAGCATCCGGAAGCAGAACGACGTGCGGCGACGTAACGACCGCACCCGCCGAAGCACGACACGGCACGACGCAGCACGACGATGCACAACCGGCACGGCACAACCCGGCACTGCACAATCCGGCACGGCACAACCGCACGGCACGATCCGGCACGAGGCACAGAGGCAGAGGTGGCGACGGTGGCAAGCAGAAGCGCAAAAATCGTGGCCGGGCTCACCGTGGCGGCCGTCGCGTCGGTCGGCTACCTCGCCTACCAGGCGTCCGCGAGCGTGCCCGCCTCGCTCGCCAGGACGAAGGCGAGCGCCTCGCCCTCGGTGGCGAAGGCCCCCCGGGTGAACAAGGCCTCCACCGTCCTCCCCGGCGGTTCCGGCACGGGTGAGCGGGTCGTGTACTCGGTGGGCGGCGACCGGGTGTGGCTCGTCGACGAGGACGGCGCCGTCCGGCGTACGTTCACGGTGACCCCCGGCACGGTCGACCCGACCCCGGGCCACTACCGGGTCACGTCCCGCTCGAACGCCGTCACCGGCACCGACGGCACCCCCATCGAGCACGTCGTGCGCTTCGCCCTCCTGGACGGCGTGCCCGTCGGCTTCAGCGCGGCCACGAGCGGGGTGCCGCCCCAGCCGGTCGACCCGTCGGTGCGCACGGGCGGCATCCGCGAGTCGCGCCCGGACGGCGAGGCGATGTGGCGGTTCGCGACGATCGGCCAGCACGTCGTCGTGATCCGCTGAACGGGTGATCCCGCCGATCCGTCGCCTCGCTGACCCGCTGATCCGCTAGGCCGCTCTCCTGCGCGTCTCGGCCCTTTCCACCGGCCCCCGCCCGCCCCGTTCCACCGTCTCCGGGTCGGGCAGGCGCGGCGGCGTCGAGATCGCGTGGGCGGCCGCGCAGGAGGCCAGCAGGTCGCGCATGGACGCCCCGGGCAGCGCGTACGGCCGCGGCTGGACCAGCTTGGTCTCCGCAGTGGACATGGACGCCTCCTGAGGCCCGGGGGCGGACGTAGTTAGGCACACCTAACTACGGACTGGATACCATGTGACCACGGCCGGGACGCCCGGCGCAACATCTTGCCGACGTCTTGTCGGAACGTTCATACGAACATCTCAGCGCCCCCCACTCGTCACGCCGCGAGCACGCTCAGATCCACCGTCGTCCACCGTTCCCCGAGCCCCGTCACCGTCACGTGCCGCACCTCGTCGGTGGTGTCCCCGACGGCCCGGTGGATGACGACCTGGAGCCGGTCCTCCGTCAGCTCCTCGACCTTGCCCTCACCCCACTCCACGACGATCAGCGAGTCGGGCAGCGAGACGTCGAGGTCGAGGTCCTCCATCTCGTCGAGCCCGCCGGAGAGCCGGTAGGCGTCGACGTGGACCAGCGGCGGGCCGTCCCCGAGGGAGGGGTGCACACGGGCGATCACGAAGGTCGGCGAGGTGACGGCACCCCGCACGCCGAGGCCCTCGCCCAGCCCGCGCGTGAGTGTCGTCTTGCCCGCGCCCAGCTCCCCGCTGAGCATCACGAGGTCGCCGGCGCGCAGCAGCTTGGCCAGACGGCGGCCCAGCTCCCGCATCTGCTCGGGAGAGGTGACGGTCAGTTCGAGGTCAGCCGGGTTGCGCGGTGCTGCTGGTGCTTCCATAGCCATCCACGGTAGCCCCTGCGGGAACCGCACCCGTGCGGGTGAGCAGGTCGGCGAGGCGGTCGGTGACCACTTCCGGGTGTTCCAGCATCACCAGGTGCCCGGCGTCCGGTACGAGCACCAGCTCGGCGTCCGGCAGCAGGTCGGCGATGGCCTCGCTGTGCTCGCTGGGCGTGACCAGGTCGGCGACCCCGGCCAGCACGAGCACCGGCATGTCGGTGAAGTGGGCGAGCGCCTCGGTCTTGTCGTGGTCGGTGAACGCCGGGTAGAACTCGGCGACCACGTCGATCGGCGTGCCCTCGATCATCCGCTCGGCGAACCGCTCGACTCCCGGGTCGACCTCTCGGGACGCGAACGAGTACCGCTTGATGATCCCGGCGAACAGCTCCGCCGTCGCCCGGCGCCCCTTCTCCACCAGCTCGGCCCGCTGCCCCAGTGCCTTCAGCACGCCGGGGAGCACCCGGCGCACCGCGTTGACGCCGGCGACGGGCAGACCGAAGTTGACCTCGCCGAGCCGCCCGGACGACGTACCGACAAGTGCGGTGCCCACCACGCGTTCCCGGATGAAGTCGGGATACAGGGCGGCCAGCGCCATCACCGTCATCCCGCCCATGGAGTGCCCGACGAGCACGATCGGCCCGTCCGGCGCGGCGGCGTCGACGACGGCCTTCAGGTCGCGGCCCAGCTGGTCGATGGTGACCGGCGCGTCGTCCTGGATCTGGGCCTTCCCGCGCCCGGACCGCCCGTGGCTGCGCTGGTCCCAGTGCACGGTCCGTACGACGCCCCGCAGCGCCGCCCGCTGGAAGTGCCAGGAGTCCTGGTTGAGGCAGTAGCCGTGGCTGAAGACGACGGTCACCGGGAGGGGCGCCTTGCGGCCGAAGAGCCGCCGCCGACGGGGTGCCGGGCCGCCCTCGGGCTCGACGTCGTCGACCTCGTAGTACAGCTCGGTGCCGTCGTCGGCGTACGCCTTGCCGGGGATGCCGCGCAGTGACCCGTACGGCCCAGTGGAGTCGAGGGCGAGCTGCGCCTTTCTGCGCATCCCCCGGCCGACCGTCATCCGTTCGAGTGCAACCCCGGCGGCCGCGCCCGCGGCGAGGACGCCTATCGCGGCGCCCGCGATGCCGGTCGCCCTGCGCCAGCCCCCGGCCGTCGCGTCCGCGGCGGAGGCCACGGCCACCGAGGCGGCGTGCGCGACGGCCTCCGCACTGCTCTCGCTCACGTACCGCTCCTCTTCGCCGCTGGTCGCTGGTTCGCCGGGTGGGGATGATGCCGGTGTCGAAAGGGCCGCGCTCTGTGCGGGTTACCCGTCTTGTTGCTTATTCACATGACCGCACCCGTGTCGACGCACACATGTGGACGCATTCAGGTGGCCACATTGACGTAGACGCGGGGAACGCGTGTTCCGATGCGGGTGACGATCTCATACGCGATGGTGCCCGCGGCCTGCGCCCAGTCCTCGGCGGTCGGCTCGCCGCGGTCGCCCGGCCCGAACAGAACCGCCTCCGAGCCGACTTCGGGCTCGTCGCCGCCCAGGTCGACGACGAACTGGTCCATCGCGACGCGCCCGGCGACGGTACGCCATTTGCCGCCGACCAGGACCGGGCCGGTGCCCGAGGCATGCCGCGGGATGCCGTCCGCGTAGCCGACGGGGACGAGGCCGAGGGTGGTGGCGCCCGGAGTGACGTAGTGATGGCCGTAGCTGACGCCGTGTCCGCCCGGGACGTGCTTCACCAGCGCGACGGACGCCGACAGCGTCATCACGGGGCGCAGTCCGAAGTCGGCGGGGGCGCCGACCTCGGGGCTGGGCGAGATGCCGTAGAGGGCGATCCCGGTGCGGACGAGGTCGAAGTGGGTCTCGGGGAGCGTGAGCGTGGCCGGTGAGTTGGCGATGTGCCGCACCTCGGGGCGCACGCCCTGCTCTTCGGCGTACGCCACCATCTCCCGGAAGAGGGTGACCTGGGCGGCGACGGAGGGATGCCCGGGCTCGTCGGCGCAGGCGAGGTGGGACCACAGTCCCGTGACCCTGACAAGCCCCTCGGCCTCGGCACCGAGCGCCTCCGCGACCAGCTCGGCCCAGTCCTCCCCCGGCTGGCAGCCGTTGCGCCCGAGTCCGGTGTCGGCCTTGAGCTGGATACGGGCCGGCCGGCCGGCCAGCCGCGCCGCCTCCCGCACCTCGGCCAGGGCCCACATCCCACTCACCGAAACGTCGAGAGAGGCCTCGATCGCCTCCCGCCAGGGCCCGCCGGGCGTCCACAGCCAGCACAGGATCCGTACCTCGGCCGGCACCCCGGCGCGCTCACGCAGCGCGAGGGCCTCCTCCGGCGTGGCCGTACCCAGCCAGGTCGCGCCCGCCTCCACGGCCGCCCGGGCACACGGGATCGCACCGTGGCCGTACCCGTCGGACTTGACCACGGCCATGAGCTCCGCGCCCGACGCCAGCGCGCGCAGGGCCCGCACATTGGCCCGCAAAGCGGCCAGATCGATCTCGGCACGGGCTCTCAGGGGCGCGCTCGACACAGGTGCACTCTCATTCATGGCGCTCCAAGTGTCTCAGAGGCACCGGGCAGCCCACGGCAACCGGCACATCCAGCCCGTCCGGCGTTTGAGGACGAGGCCCGTTCAGGGCCGAAGCGGGGGTCCGGGGGCGGCAGCCCCCGGGATGGGACGGGTAGGGGCGGCGGGGGCGCAAAAAATCAGGACACCACATCCCGCCACGCCCGAACCACCGCCTCAGCCACATCATGCGCCCCCACCGGCGCCCCGTCCGCCGCAATCCTCCCGGCCAGCCCATGCAGATACGCCCCCACACTCCCCGCGTCCACCGCCGACAACCCAGCCGCCAGCAACGACCCCGACAGCCCCGACAGCACGTCCCCGCTCCCCGCGGTCGCCAGCCACCCCGTCCCCGTGGCATTCACCCGCACCACGCCCCGACCCCCCGCCCCGGCCACCAACGTCGTCGACCCCTTCAACAACACCGTCGCCCCGTACCGACCCGCCAACTCCCGCACCGCGGCCAGCCGCGCCCCCTCGACCTCCTCACGTGCCACCCCCAGCAACGCGGCCGCCTCCCCCGCGTGCGGAGTCATCAGCGTCGGCGCCCCACGCCCCCGCACGGCCCCCACCTCCGCCAACCGCAACCCGTCCGCATCGATCAGCACCGGCACGTCCGCCGCCAGCACCTCCGCCACGGTCCCCGCGTCGTCCCCGGCTCCCGGCCCGACGACCCACGCCTGCACCCGCCCCGCCCGCCGCGGGCCCTGGTCCGACACGAGCGTCTCCGGGAACCGCGCGATCACGGCGTCCGCCGCGGGCCCCACGTACCGCACGGCACCCGCACCGCCCCGCAGCGCCCCCGCCACCGCGAGCACGGCCGCCCCCGGATAGCGCGCGGAGCCGGCGGCGATCCCCACCACTCCCCGCCGGTACTTGTCGCTCTCGACGGCCGGCCTGGGCAGCAACCGGGCCACATCGGCGTGCTGCAGCGCCTCCGACTCCGCCTCCGCGGGCAGCTCGAGCCCGATGTCGACCAGCCGCACCGACCCGGCGTACTCCCGCGCCGGGTCGATGAGCAGCCCCGGCTTGTGCGTCCCGAAAGTGACCGTCAGATCCGCCCGTACGGCGGTCCCGTGCACCTCACCCGTATCGACGTCGACGCCGCTCGGCAGGTCCACGGCGACCACCACGGCCCGGGACCGCTCCGCCGCAACCGCCAACGGCACCGCGTCCGGCCGCAGACCACCCTTGCCACCGATCCCGACGATGCCGTCCAGCACCAGATCGGCCCGCTCGATCAGCTCGTCCGCGGTGCTGGGAGCGACCGTGCGTCCACCCGCCCTCCGCAACGCCGCCAGTCCCCCCGTGTGGGTCCGCTCGGGCGCCAGCAGCACCGCCGTGACACCCGCCCCGCGCCGCGCGAGCCGGGCTCCGGCGTACAGGGTGTCGCCGCCGTTGTCGCCGCTGCCGACCAGCAGGACGACACGGCTGCCGTACACCCGCCCCAGCAAGTCGGCGCAGGTAGCGGCCAGTCCGGCCACCGCCCGCTGCATCAACGCCCCTTCCGGAAGCCGCGCCATCAGCTCCCGCTCCGCCGTCCTGACCGTCTCCACGCTGTACGCACTACGCATGCGGTCGAGTCTTCCCCGTCCCCGCCCCATGGCGTCGCACCCATTGACGCTTTGCCACCCCTTTGCCAAACTCGCGGGCCCCCACAGGATGAACAACACGAGCCAGTCCATCTGCTGACGCCCGCGCGGGGGTGGGGCCACGGGCCTCACCCCTCCGCGATCACCACGGCCGAAGCCACCCCCGCGTCATGGCTCAGCGACACATGCCACGACATCACCCCCAGCTCAGCCGCCCGAGCCGCCACCGTCCCGGTCACCCGCAGCCGCGGCCGCCCGCTGTCCTCGACGTACACCTCGGCATCCGTCCACAGCAGGCCCGCCGGGGCACCGAGCGCCTTGGCCAGCGCCTCCTTGGCGGCGAACCGCACCGCTAGCGAGGCAACACCCCGACGCTCCCCGCTCGGCAGCAGCAACTCGCTCTCCCGGAACAGCCGCTGAACCAGCCCAGGCGTACGCTCCAGCGACGCGGCGAACCGCTCGATCTCGGCGACGTCGATCCCGACCCCGATGATGCTCATGCCGAGCACCCTACGGCGGGGGTGACCGCGCCAGGCCGTAGCCCTGGCCTGCTCACTCCACCGTCACCGACTTCGCCAGGTTCCGAGGCTGATCCACCTCGTTCCCCCGCGCCGTGGCCAACTCGCACGCGAACACCTGCAACGGCACCGTCGCGACCAGTGGCTGCAGCAGCGTCGGGGTGGCCGGGATCCAGATCAGGTGGTCGGCGTACGGGACGACCGCCTCGTCGCCCTCCTCCGCGATCACGATCGTCCGCGCGCCCCTCGCCCGGATCTCCTGGATGTTGGACACGATCTTGTCGTGCAGGACGGACCGGCCTCGCGGCGACGGAACGACCACCACCACCGGCAGGTCCTCCTCGATCAGCGCGATCGGCCCGTGCTTCAGCTCGCCCGCCGAGAAGCCCTCGGCGTGCATGTACGCCAGCTCCTTCAGCTTCAGCGCGCCCTCCAGGGCGACCGGGTAGCCCACGTGCCGCCCGAGGAACAGCACGGTGTTCTTGCGGGCGAGGGTGCGCGCCAGTTCCCGTACCGGCTCCATGGTCTCCAGGACCCGCTCCACCTCACCGGAGATGTGCGCCAGGTCCCGGATCACGGCGGAGATCTCGTCGCCCCATTTGGTGCCGCGCACCTGGCCGAGATACAGCGCGACCAGGTAGCAGGCGACCAGCTGGGTCAGGAACGCCTTGGTCGAGGCGACGGCGACCTCGGGGCCGGCGTGCGTGTAGAGCACGGCGTCCGATTCGCGCGGGATGGTCGAGCCGTTGGTGTTGCAGATCGCCAGCACCTTGGAGCCCTGCTCGCGAGCGTGCCGCAGCGCCATCAGGGTGTCCATCGTCTCGCCGGACTGCGAGATGGCGATGACCAGGGTCCGCGGGTCGAGGATCGGGTCCCGGTAGCGGAACTCGCTCGCCAGCTCCACCTCGCACGGGATGCGGGTCCAGTGCTCGATGGCGTACTTGGCGATCAGCCCGGCGTGGAAGGCCGTACCGCAGGCGATGATGACGACCTTGTCCACCTCGCGCAGCTCGGAGGCGGAGATCCGCACCTCGTCCAGGGTCAGCGAGCCGGAGGCGTCGATGCGCCCCAGCAACGTATCGGCGACCGCCTTGGGCTGCTCGGCGATCTCCTTGAGCATGAAGTAGTCATAACCCCCCTTTTCCGCGGCCGACGCGTCCCAGTCGACGTGGTAGGAACGCACGTCGGCCGGGCGGCCGTCGAAGCCGGTGACCGTCACCCCGTCCCGGCGCAGCTCCACCACCTGGTCCTGCCCCAGCTCGATCGCCGACCGCGTGTGGGCGATGAACGCGGCGACGTCCGAGGCGAGAAAGGCCTCGCCCTGTCCAACGCCCACCACCAGCGGCGAGTTCCGCCGCGCCCCCACGACCACCCCGGGATCGTCGGCATGCACCGCGACCAACGTGAACGCGCCCTCCAGGCGCCGGCACACCAGCCGCATCGCCTCCGCCAGGTCGGCGCAGGAGGAGTACTCCTCGGCGAGCAGGTGCGCGACGACCTCGGTGTCCGTGTCGGAGGTCAGGTCGTGGCCCCGCTCCGCCAGCTCCGTCCGCAGCACCGCGAAGTTCTCGATGATGCCGTTGTGCACGACGGCGACGCGCCCCGCGTTGTCGAGGTGCGGGTGGGCGTTGGCGTCGGTCGGCCCGCCGTGCGTGGCCCACCTGGTGTGCCCGATGCCCGTGGTCCCCGTCGGCAGGGGCCGTTCCACCAGCTCCTTCTCCAGGTTGACCAGCTTCCCGGCCTTCTTCGCGGCGGCCAGCCCGCCGTCCGCCAACACGGCGACGCCCGCCGAGTCGTACCCCCGGTACTCCAGACGCTTCAGCCCGGCCATCACGACTTCGAGGGCCGACTGCGAACCCACGTATCCCACGATTCCGCACATGAGCCGCAGCCTACGGGCCAAGACCCGGCATTTTCCGGCGCCGCGTGCCCGATTTCGGAAATCCTGGGCCCCGAACGACGGCCGGATCCGCCCGCAGGCGCGAGCGTGACCTAGCCCACCCGCCATCGCGTTCAAACTCCGTTAACAATGGACTGTGATCTCTCCGGTCTCCTCGATGCCCCGGAGCGCCCACCGGCACAAGCCGGATGCGACTCCTTACGTCGACCTCACCCGCGCCGAGTGGAGCGCGCTGCGCGACAAGACACCGCTGCCGCTCACCGCGGAAGAGGTCGAGAAGCTGCGCGGCCTCGGTGACGTCATCGACCTCGACGAGGTGCGGGACATCTACCTCCCGCTCTCCCGCCTCCTCAACCTCTACGTCGGCGCCACGGACGGCCTCAGAGGCGCCCTCAACACCTTCCTCGGCGAACAGGGCTCCCAGTCGGGCACCCCCTTCGTCATAGGGGTCGCCGGCTCGGTCGCCGTCGGCAAGTCCACCGTCGCCCGTCTCCTGCAGGCCCTGCTCTCCCGCTGGCCCGAGCACCCGCGCGTGGAACTGGTCACCACGGACGGCTTCCTGCTCCCCACCAAGGAGCTGGAAGCCCGTGGCCTCATGTCGCGGAAAGGTTTCCCCGAGTCCTACGACCGCCGCGCCCTCACCCGCTTCGTCGCCGACATCAAGGCCGGCAAGGACGAGGTGACGGCCCCCGTCTACTCCCACCTCATCTACGACATCGTCCCCGACCAGCGCCTGACGGTCCGCCGCCCCGACATCCTCATCGTCGAGGGCCTGAACGTCCTGCAGCCCGCCCTCCCCGGCAAGGACGGCCGCACCCGCGTCGGTCTCGCCGACTACTTCGACTTCAGCGTGTACGTCGACGCGAGCGCCGAGGACATCGAGCGCTGGTACCTCAGCCGCTTCCGCAAACTGCGCGCGACCGCCTTCCAGAACCCGAACTCGTACTTCCGCAAGTACACCCAGGTCTCCGAGGAGGAGGCCCTCGACTACGCCGGCACGCAGTGGCGGACCATCAACAAGCCCAACCTGGTGGAGAACATCGCCCCGACCCGCGGTCGCGCGACCCTGGTCGTGCGCAAGGGCCAGGACCACAAGGTGCAGCGCCTGAGCCTGCGCAAGCTGTGATGCGTTAGAAAGGCTTCATGCTGCATCTGCGCCTGATCACGCCGTCCGACAAGACCGACGACGTGGTCCGCCGGATCGAGAGGACGGTCGGCACCACGCATCTCGTCGTGCTGCCCGGCGCCGCCCGCAACCCCGCGGGGGACGTCGTGATGTGCGACGTGGCCCGCGAGTCGGGCGACGAACTCCTCACCAGGCTCCAGGAGTTGGGCCTCGACACGAGCGGCTCCATCGCCGTCGAGAACATCGACCTGTCGCTGTCCAAACGCGCCGACAAGGCCGAGGCGGAGGCTCCCGGCGAAGGCGCGGACGCGGTGCTGTGGGAGCACTTGACCGACGCCACGCACGAGGAGTCGACCCTCTCCGTCACCTACTTGTCCTTCATCACGCTGGCCACGATGATCGCTGCCTGCGGAGTGGTACTGGACAACGCGGTCCTGATCGTCGGCGCGATGGCCGTGGGCCCGGAGTTCGGCCCGCTCGCCGGCATCTCCACCTCGATCGTGCAGCGCGCCCCGCGCCTCGCCCTGCGCTCACTGATCGCACTCCTGGTGGGCTTCGCCGTGGCCATGGCGGTGACCGTGGGCTTCAGCCTCTTCATGGACGCGCTGGACCTGTTCAGCCAGAAGCAGCTGAACGCCGACCGCCCGCAGACCGGCTTCGTCTACGCGCCCGACGCCTTCTCCTTCATCGTCGCCGTCCTCGCCGGCGCCGCCGGCACCCTCTCGCTGACCTCCGCCAAGTCCGGCGCCCTGGTCGGCGTGGCCATCTCGGTGACGACGGTCCCGGCAGCGGCCAACGCGGCAGTGGCCCTCAGCTACGGCGACACCGAACAGACCTGGGGCTCAACGGAACAACTTCTCCTGAACCTCCTGGGCATCATCCTGGCGGGGACGATGACCTTGCTGACCCAGAAATGGCTCTGGGCCCATTCAAAGAAGCGTTAGCAGCAGCCCACCCAGGGGCGCGGGGCTCTGACATATGCGGCTCCGCCGCGTGGGCGCGACAAGCCACAACGAACCAGCAGCCCGCAAGGCACAGAACCCCGCACCACCGAACCCGCTGTTAGCCCAGCGCCGACTTCACCGCATCGGCCAGTCGCCCGGCAACAGACCGAGCCTGATCGATATCCGCAGCCTCGACCATCACCCGCACAAGCGGCTCCGTCCCCGACGGCCGCAACAACACCCGCCCGGTGGCCCCCAGCTCCCGCTCCGCCTCAGCAACCGCACCGGCAAGCTCGGCAGACGACCCCACCCGGGCCCTGTCGACGTCCGGAACATTGATCAGCACCTGCGGCAACCGCTCCATGACGGACGCCAGCTCCCGAAGCGTCCGTCCGGTCTGGGCGACCCGAGCCGCCAGCATCAGCCCGGTCAGCGTGCCGTCGCCGGTGGTCGCGTGGTCCAGGATGATCACGTGCCCGGACTGCTCGCCACCGAGGGCGTAGCCGTGCTCCTTCATCTCCTCCAGCACGTACCGGTCACCGACCGCCGTCTGGATGAGGTGCAGCCCCTCCCGCTCCAGCGCGAGCTTGAAGCCGAGGTTGGACATGACGGTCGCCACGACGGTGTCGGAGCGCAGGACGGACCGCTCCCGCATGGCCAGCGCGATCACCGCGAGAATCTGGTCGCCGTCGATCTCGTCGCCCGTGTGGTCCACGGCGAGGCAACGGTCCGCGTCGCCGTCGTGGGCGATGCCGAGATCCGCACCGTGGGAGACGACCGCTTCCTTCAGCTTGTCGAGGTGGGTCGATCCGCAGCCGTCGTTGATGTTGAGCCCGTTCGGCTCGGCACCGATGGTGATGATCTCCGCGCCGGCCCGCGTGAACGCCTCCGGCGAAACCCGGGCGGCGGCACCGTGCGCCTCGTCGAGGACGATCTTCAGCCCGTCGAGCCGGTTGGGGAGTACGGCGATGAGGTGGGCGACGTACCGGTCGAACCCCTCGCTGTAGGTCTGTACGCGCCCGACGCCCGCGCCGGTCGGCCGGTCCCAGGGCGCGCCGGTGCGGTGCTCCTCGTAGACGGACTCGATCCGGTCCTCGAGCTCGTCGGCGAGTTTGTGGCCGCCGCGGGCGAAGAACTTGACGCCGTTGTCGGGCATGGCGTTGTGGCTCGCGGAGAGCATCACGCCGAGGTCGGCACCGAGCACACCGGTGAGGTAGGCGACCGCGGGTGTCGGCAGCACGCCGACCAGCAGGACGTCCACGCCCGCGCTGGCGAGGCCGGCGACCACGGCGGCCTCCAGGAACTCCCCGGACGCTCGCGGGTCCCGTCCGACCACCGCTGTCGGCTTGTGGCCCTCGAAGGTGCCCGCCTCGGCCAGTACGTGCGCCGCCGCGACGGACAGACCGAGCGCCATCTCGGCCGTCAGATCCGCGTTGGCGACACCGCGCACGCCGTCCGTGCCGAAGAGTCGTCCCACGTGTCCTCCTGAGGAAGCGTCACTTGCGGAGATCCTGTGCTGTGCGGCTCACGCACGGGACGTCCGCATAACCAGGCCTAGGATGCCTGATCATTCGATCGCACAAGCCTTTGAGCGTCTTGTGCCGTTATACGCCCGAAGGCTGTGATAAACGAACGCCCCGGCGGCACAGGCGTGCCGCCGGGGCGTTCGGAGTACGTGCAGGCAGCTGGCGACTAGCGCTTGCTGTACTGCGGGGCCTTGCGGGCCTTCTTCAGACCGGCCTTCTTGCGCTCGACCGCACGGTCGTCGCGCTTGAGGAAGCCGGCCTTCTTGAGCGCGCCGCGGTTGTTGTCGACGTCGGCCTCGTTCAGCGCACGGGCGACACCGAGACGGAGCGCACCGGCCTGACCGGAGACACCGCCACCCGCGATGCGGGCGATGACGTCGTAGCGGCCCTCGAGCTCGAGCACCTTGAAGGGCTCGTTGACTTCCTGCTGGTGCACCTTGTTCGGGAAGTAGTCCTCGAGGGTGCGGCCGTTGATCTTCCACTTGCCGGAGCCCGGGACGATCCGGACGCGGGCGATGGCGTTCTTGCGACGGCCCAGGCCGGCGGCCGGCTGCGGGTCGCCGAAGCGGGAGGCCATGGACTCGGAGGTGTACTCGCCCTCGACGGGGACGTCCGACTCCGTGGTGTAGCTGTCGATGTCAAGCTCTTCGAGCGGCTGCTCGGCAGTGGTCTCGGCCACGATTCTCCTCAGATTCTGTTCGGTCTTAGGGGGTGGCCGGACTTACTGCGCGACCTGGGTGATCTCGAACGGCACCGGCTGCTGGGCAGCGTGCGGGTGCTGGTCACCCTTGTAGACCTTCAGCTTCGAGAGCATCTGACGGCCCAGTGTGTTCTTGGGGAGCATGCCCTTGATGGCCTTCTCGACGGCCTTCTCGGGGTTCTTGTCGAGCAGCTCGTCGTAGCGGACGGAGCGCAGACCACCCGGGTAGCCGGAGTGGCGGTACGCCATCTTCTGCGTCCGCTTGTTGCCGGAGAGGTGCACCTTGTCGGCGTTGATGATGATGACGAAGTCACCGGTGTCGACGTGGGGGGCGTAGATCGGCTTGTGCTTGCCGCGCAGGAGGGATGCGGCAGTGGTGGCGAGACGACCCAGGACAACGTCCTGAGCGTCGATCACGTGCCACTGGCGCGTCACATCGCCGGGCTTGGGGCTGTACGTACGCACGGTTCGTAGCCTTCGCTTCTTCAGTGGATGGTCCTGACAGGTCACCGAAGACGATCACGACAGCCCAGACCGCACTGCGGTGACGCATACCGCGTGCTGGTCGCTGGTCATCGGCCCGGTGGACCGGTGTAAGGGCCCGTCCCGTGAGAATGAGCAAGCCAATACACAACGAACATGCAGGATACCCGTGTCGCCCCTGAGGGGTCAAAACGCGGGATCACTGCTGGTTCTCACCTTACCGGCCGCCTCCCCCTCGCGGCGCGGCGCGACGAACGCCGCGGCACCCTGGAAGGGCCGGGCCCGGACGCAATGACACATCATCGTCACCGCAAGAGTACACAGAGTCACCGCGTCCTTGAAGGCCCGCCGCCGCCCAGGTTCCAGAAAAGGCCAGGTCAGGCCGGGGATCTGTGGCACCAGGGCGAGCCAGAACCAGGGACCGCGGGCGACCGAGCCGACGTACGGCAGTCCGGCGAGCAGCAGTGGCAGGACGACCAGGACGTAGTGGTCGTACGACGGCCTGGACACCAGGAAGGCCGAGAGCATCAGGGTCGCGGCGGTCTCGGCGAGGCGCAGCGGGCCGGGGTCCGCGCGGCGCCAGCGCCGGTACGCGCAGATCACCCCGGCGGCGCAGGCGAGCACGGCGAGGGCCTCCGCCAGGGGCTCCGGCACCCCGAGCCGGGGCAGCACCGCCGCCGGGGACGCCTCGTAGAGCCGTACGAAGGTGTCGTCGCCGCGCAGCAGGAACGGCAGGGTGCGGGTGAGGAAGCCCGCCGGGTCGGGCAGCAGCAGGGCCGACACGGCGGACGCGCCCGTCGGTACCAGGACCAGCACGCCGAGCGCCCGTCGGCGGCGGGCGAAGACGAACAGCAGCGCTACCGGTGCGAGCAGCGGCTTCAGGGCCACCGCCGCACCGATCACCGCCCCCGCCGCCAGCCACCGGCCCCGGCCCGCCAGAAGCAGGCCCAGGGGCAGCGCGAGCGCCGCGGTCACGGTCCAGTTGGCCAGCAGGACCAGGTGCGCGAAGGGCGAGAAGCCGGCCGCGAGCCCGGTCAGCCCCAGGGCGGCGAGGCGGCTGCGCAAAGGGACGCCGTGCAGTCGCAGCGCGCAGGCCCAGCCCGCGGCCAGGCAGCCCGTCACCGCCGGCGGCACCAGGAACCGCAGCGCGTCCTGCGGCAGCAGGGCCTGCGGGACGGCGGCGAGCAACGCGCTCGGCAGATAAAGGAAGTGCGGGTCGTCGTACGGCGAGCCCCCCGCCAGCCACGTCCGCGCCGCCTGGACGACGATCGCGTTGTCCATCCCGCCGTCCGGGGTCGAGCGCGTCACATGTGCCGTCACCGCCCCCAGCACCGCCACGAGCACCACCCACAACTGCCGGCGCGCACGTCGCACCAACCACCCGGAGATGTCGCTTTTGCCCTTCCTCATTGACCGAACGCTAGGTGCTGCGGAGCTCGTCGGGGCGGAACAGCACACCCCATGTCCCGTCTAAGATGCGCCCCATGAGCTATGGGCAGGGGGGACCTCAGTCGCAGTGGGATCCCTGGAAACCGAATTCGCAGCAGCCGTGGAACGGCGGTAGCGGCGACTCTCCGGACTGGGCCGCGCTCGCCGAGGCGTCCGAGACACGGGCCAGGCGCCGTCGGCTGTTCCTCATCGGCGGCGGTGTGGTGGCCACGCTCGCCGTGGGCACAGCCGTGGCCATGGCCGTGGTGTCGGCGAGCGGCGGTGACGAGGCGAACAAGCCGACGTCCTCGCTGCCCGCGACCGCGGACCTTCCGAGCGAGTCCGCCACGGCACCGTCGTTCGCGCCGACCAGCGCCCCGCCCCCGCTGGACCCGAAGGAGTTCGTCTCCAGCAAGGACAAGGACACGGCCTCGAACAGCCCGGACATCCTCTTCCCGGGCACGCAGCTCACCATGGGCTCGACCGTGTACAAGAAGGGCCCGAAGGCCGACACCACCGACTGTGCCTCGGCCGTCCAGGGCACGCTGCCCAAGGTCCTCAAGGACAACGGCTGCACCCGTCTGATGCGCGTCACCTACACCAAGGACGGCGTCGCGGTGACGGTCGGCGTGGCCGTGTTCGACACCGAGGCCCAGGCCACCAAGGCCAAGGGGCAGGCCGACAGCAAGAGCATCGTGAAGTCGCTCGCCGGCAAGGGCGTGAGCGCCTTCTGCGACGGCGCCGTCTGCCGCTCCACCACCAACTCCTACGGCCGCTACGCCTACTTCACCATCGCCGGCTTCGCCAACGGCAAGGACGTGACGACGAAGGACACGGCGGTCTTCTCGGGCGGCGACGACCTCGCCGAGTTCACGTTCCGCCAGATCCGCAGGCGCGGCGAGGCCCAGGCGTCCGCGGCGGCGAACTCCTGATCCGGCGTCGGGGGCCGGGTCAGCAGCACCCGGCCCCGGGCAGCGTCCGCTTGTTGCGCGCCTCCTTGTTGCGCGCGGCCAGCAACTCGTCCGCCGGGTAGCCGACCTCCTCCAGCGTCAGCCCGTGCGGCCGTACGACGTGCACCGCCGAGTCCCGTACGCCCGCGGCGAGCACCTTGCCCGGCCAGTCCGGCCCCCGGTGCCCGTCCCCCACGAACAGCAGCGCCCCGATGAGCGAGCGCACCATGTTGTGGCAGAAGGCGTCGGCCCGGACGGTGGCGGTGATGATCCCGTCGGAGCCCTTGACCAGGCTCAGCTCCTGCAACGTACGAATCGTGGTCGCGCCCTCCCGCCGCTTGCAGTACGCGGCGAAGTCGTGCTCCCCGAGCAGCCGCTCGGCGGCCTCGTTCATCGCGTCGACGTCGAGGGGCCAGTCGTGCCACAGCACATGGCCGCGCAGCAGCGGGTCCACACCACCCGGGTTGTCGGTGACCCGGTACGCGTACCGCCGCCAGATCGCCGAGAAGCGCGCGTTGAAGCCGCTGGGCGCCTCCCGCAGGGCCCACACCCGTACGTCCCTGGACAGTCGCCCGGCCAGCCGCTTGAGCAGCTTCTGGTGGTGCTCACGCCAGACGGCCTCCGGCAGATCGACATGGGCGACCTGTCCGCGGGCGTGCACCCCGGCGTCCGTCCGCCCGGCCACGGTCAGCTCGTACGTCTCCCTGGACCGCGTGACAGTACGGAGGGCGTCCTCGATCTCCCCCTGCACGGTCCGCCGTCCCCCGGCCTGCTTGGCCCACCCGGAGAACTCGGCCCCGTCGTACGACAGGTCGAGGCGGACGCGGACGTAACCGGGTGCTACTTCATCACTCACGTGGAGATCCTCTCAGGAACACAGAGCGGGCCCGCTCCTCGAAAGGAACGGGCCCGCAAACGCCCTAAAGGGGCGCGGGACTCCATCGACATGCGGCTGCGCCGCGTGGGCGCGAACAACCACGACGAAGCCGCAGCCGCCAGCCGAACAGAACCCCGCAGACGCTTACGCGTCCTTGGACTCCTCGGCGGGAGCCTCAGCGGCGTCCTCGACCTCGGTCGCCTCGGCGGCCTTGGCCTCATCGGTCTCCTTGACCGCACGCTTCGTCGCGGCCTCGGCCTCACCGGTCGCCTGCTGCGCCACCGTCAGCGCCTCGACCAGCTCGATGACAGCCATGGGCGCGTTGTCGCCACGACGGTTACCGATCTTGGTGATGCGGGTGTAGCCACCCGGACGGTTCTCGTAGCGCGGGCCGATCTCGGTGAAGAGCGTGTGGACGATGCTCTTGTCCGAGATGACCTGGAGCACCTGACGGCGGTTGTGAAGGTCGCCCTTCTTCGCCTTGGTGACCAGACGCTCGGCGTACGGACGCAGCTTGCGCGCCTTCGCCTCGGTGGTGGTGATACGGCCGTGCTCGAACAGCGCCTTCGCGAGGTTCGCGAGGAGGAGCTTCTCGTGCGCGGCGCTGCCGCCCATACGGGCACCCTTGGTGGGCTTCGGCATGGTGTTTCTCCTAGGTGTCTGCCCCGGCCGTGTCAGGTACCGGGGTCAGTATCCGAGCAGACGGTTGTCTGTCGGAGACCCCGCACCCCAAAGGGGCGCGGGGAGGTGTCGCTATACGGCTACCGCCGCGTGGGCGCGACCAGCCACAGCCGGTCCGCAGCTGAGATCGATCAGTACTGCTCGGTCTCCACAAAGCCCGCATCCGCGTCGTCGTCCGCACCGAACGCGTCCGCAGCGGCCGTCGGGTCGAATCCGGGCGGGCTGTCCTTGAGCGCCAGGCCCATGCCGGCCAGCTTCGCCTTGACCTCGTCGATCGACTTCGCACCGAAGTTACGGATGTCGAGCAGGTCCGCCTCGGAACGAGCCACGAGCTCACCCACGGAGTGGATGCCCTCACGCTTGAGGCAGTTGTACGACCGAACGGTGAGCTCCAGCTCCTCGATCGGCAGCGCCAGATCAGCGGCGAGGGCGGCGTCCGTCGGGGACGGACCCATGTCGATGCCCTCGGCGTCGATGTTGAGCTCACGGGCCAGACCGAACAGCTCGACCAGCGTCTTACCGGCGGAGGCCATGGCGTCACGCGGACGCATCGCCTGCTTGGTCTCGACGTCGACGATCAGCTTGTCGAAGTCGGTGCGCTGCTCGACACGGGTCGCCTCGACCTTGTAGGTGACCTTGAGAACCGGCGAGTAGATCGAGTCGACCGGGATGCGGCCGATCTCCTGACCCACCTGCTTGTTCTGCACGGCGGAGACGTAACCACGGCCACGCTCGACCGTCAGCTCCATCTCCAGCTTGCCCTTGCCGTTGAGCGTGGCGAGGACGAGGTCGGGGTTGTGCACCTCGACACCGGCCGGGGGCGCGATGTCGGCGGCGGTGACCAGACCCGGGCCCTGCTTGCGCAGGTACATCACGACCGGCTCGTCGTGCTCCGAGGAGACGACCAGCTGCTTGATGTTGAGGATCAGGTCGGTGACGTCGTCCTTGACGCCCGGCACGGTGGTGAACTCGTGCAGGACGCCGTCGATGCGGATGCTGGTGACAGCGGCACCGGGGATCGACGACAGGAGGGTGCGGCGGAGGGAGTTTCCGAGGGTGTAGCCGAAGCCCGGCTCCAGCGGCTCGATCACGAACCGGGAGCGGAACTCGTCGACGACCTCTTCGGTCAACGAGGGACGCTGAGCGATCAGCATGTGTGGATCAGATCCTTCTTTCGTGGACGCCCGCTATTTGACGTCCTACGGAAACCGCGCCCGTGAGAAACGCGGGTACTGCAAGGGTACGGGCGATACGGCCCCTTTACGGTGCCGTACCGCCCGAATCCTCAAGCCAACCGTGCGTCAGACGCGGCGACGCTTCGGCGGACGGCAGCCGTTGTGCGGGGTCGGGGTGACGTCCTGGATGGAGCCGACCTCGAGGCCCGTGGCCTGCAGGGAGCGGATCGCGGTCTCACGACCGGAACCCGGGCCCTTCACGAACACGTCGACCTTGCGCATGCCGTGCTCCTGGGCGCGGCGGGCAGCCGACTCGGCGGCCATCTGCGCGGCGAACGGCGTGGACTTCCGGGAGCCCTTGAAGCCGACGTGGCCGGCGGAGGCCCAGGAGATCACGTTGCCCGACGGGTCCGTGATGGAGACGATCGTGTTGTTGAACGTGCTCTTGATGTGCGCGTGGCCGTGAGCGACGTTCTTCTTTTCCTTGCGGCGCACCTTCTTGGCAGCGCCCTGACGACCCTTGGGGGGCATCTATAACTCCTACGGGAGGTGGTCGGTCCTACAGCGAAGACCGTGGACAGGTGTCCGCTGCGGACTACTTCTTGCCGGGCTTCTTCTTGCCGGCGATGGCGCGACGCGGGCCCTTGCGGGTGCGGGCGTTGGTGCTGGTGCGCTGACCGCGGACGGGCAGGCCGCGGCGGTGACGCAGACCCTGGTAGCAGCCGATCTCGACCTTGCGGCGGATGTCGGCCTGGATCTCGCGACGGAGGTCACCCTCGGTCTTGATGTTGCTGTCGACGTACTCGCGGATCGCGACGAGCTGCTCCTCGGAGAGGTCGCGAACGCGGGTGTTGGGGTCGATGCCGGTCTCGGCCAGCGTCTGCTGCGAAAGGGTCCGGCCGATGCCGAACACGTAGGTGAGGGCGACCTCCACGCGCTTTTCGCGCGGGATGTCGACACCGGAAACGCGTGCCATTCAATGGCTCCAGTTGATCCTCGGAGGTCTTCCGCAGAACCGACTCCCGGCCGCCGTATCAGGTACGAACCAGGTCCCCGGCCTCCGAACCGGGGGTATCAGGCGATCGCTCGCCTGGGTCCTGCGTATGAACATATTCAGCTCGCGTCGCGCGAAGTCTCTACGAAAAGCAGAGGGTGCGATCTGCTCGCGATCAGCCCTGGCGCTGCTTGTGGCGCGGGTTGTCGCAGATGATCATGACCCGGCCGTGACGGCGGATCACCCTGCACTTGTCGCAGATCTTCTTGACGCTCGGCTTGACCTTCATGGGATGTGAGGTTCTCCGGGTCAGTTGCCGGCAGCCCCGCGAGGAACGCGGAGCGTGGGGCAAGATCTACTTGTACCGGTAGACGATCCGGCCACGCGTCAGGTCGTACGGAGACAACTCCACCACGACCCGGTCGTCAGGGAGGATGCGGATGTAGTGCATGCGCATCTTGCCGCTGATGTGTGCCAGGACCTGGTGGCCGTTCTGGAGCTCGACCTTGAACATAGCGTTCGGAAGAGACTCGACGACAGTGCCCTCGATCTCGATGGCACCTTGCTTCTTGGCCACGCTTCGCCCTTCGAATCGACTACCTTGATCGACCCTGTACGAGCGCATGCAGGCATGCGGGTGCACGAGAGCCGACGAGTCAGTCTACGCCAGCGCACCCGGAAACACGAATCGAGAAAGCCTGCCCAGCCCCGCCCGACATCATGCAAGCGGAGCTGCCCCTCGACGCCGCTCGGGCCACCGTCAGGCCAGCGGGTCAGGTGCAGCCGTGACCCCGTACTCCGCCAGCTTGGCCTTGCCGCAGTCGGGAGCCGTCAGGACCAGGGGCCCCTGTTCCGTCAGGGCCACCGAGTGCTCCCAGTGGGAGGACCAGGTGCCGTCGGTGGTGATGACCGTCCAGTCGACCAATTCTCGACGCCCCTCTCGCGGGTTCAGCGCCGGGGCGCCTCACAAGCTTCGAGCGGCTGCGCCGGCCTCCGACCGGCGGCCCGGCCCTCGGGCCACCGTCAGGCCAGCGGGTCAGGTGCAGCCGTGACCCCGTACTCCGCCAGCTTGGCCTTGCCGCAGTCGGGAGCCGTCAGGACCAGGGGC
>NZ_JBIAPU010000003.1:472985-501065 GCF_042888465.1 Streptomyces sp. NPDC002888
GGCCCCTGTTCCGTCAGGGCCACCGAGTGCTCCCAGTGGGAGGACCAGGTGCCGTCGGTGGTGATGACCGTCCAGTCGTCCTCGAGGACCTCGGTCTTGGGGGTGCCGAGGGAGACCATGGGCTCGATGGCGAGGCAGAAGCCGGGGACCAGCTTGGGGCCCTTGCCGCGGCGGCGGTCGACGTAGTTCAGCAGGTGGGGGTCCATGTGCATCTCGGTGCCGATGCCGTGGCCGCCGTAGTCCTCGATGATGCCGTAGCGGCCGCCGCCGGGCTTCGGCTGGCGGCGGATGTACGTCTCGATGGCCCGGGAGACGTCGACGAGCCGGTTGCCCTGCTTCATCGCGGCGATGCCGGCCCACATGGACTCTTCCGTCACCCGGGAGAGCTCGACCAGCTCCGGGGCGTGACCGGAGCCCACGAAGGCCGTGTACGCCGCGTCCCCGTGCCAGCCGTCGACGATCGCGCCGCAGTCGATGGAGATGATGTCCCCGTCCTTGAGGACGACGTCCTCGGAGGGGATACCGTGCACCACGACGTCGTTCACGGAGGTGCAGATCGTCGCGGGGAAGCCGCCGTACCCCAGGAAGTTCGACTTGGCACCGTGCTCCGCGAGCACCTTGCGCGCGACCTCGTCCAGATCCTTGGTGCTGGCCCCCGGCACGGCGGCCTCACGGGTGGCCGCGTGGATCGCGGCCACGACCAGCCCCGCCTCACGCATCTTGGCGATCTGCTCGGGGTTCTTGATCTGCACCATGGGGACAACGGCCTTTCTGGACCGGGAAGGGACGGACGCTTTCCACGATACGGGGACGGGCCAACCCTCCCCACACAGCAGCCGCGGCCCCCTCCTCGGGAACCGCGGCTACGGCGACGTACGAACGGCTACTTGGTGGCGTCCTCGCGCTTCAGCGCTCCGAGCGCGCGACCGGTGACCTCGTCCACCGGACCCAGCGCGGAGATGGTGACGACCAGGCCCTGCGCCTTGTAGTAGTCGATGATCGGCTCGGTCTGCGTGTGGTAGACCTCGAGCCGCTTGCGGACGGTCTCCTCGGAGTCGTCGTCGCGCTGGTACAGCTCACCGCCGCACACGTCGCAGACGCCGTCCTTGGCCGGCTTCTTGTACTCCTCGTGGAAGACGTGCGACGAGTCGTTGCGGCAGATGCGCCGACCGGCGATCCGCTTGACGACCTCTTCCTCCGGCACCTCGAGGTCCAGCACCGCGTCCAGCTTGATGGCCTCGGTCTTCAGCAGCTCGTCCAGCGCCTCGGCCTGCGAGACGTTGCGCGGGAAGCCGTCCAGCAGGAAGCCGTTCTCGGCGTCGGGCTGCTCCATGCGGTCCTTGGCCATCGCGATGGTGACCTCGTCGGGGACGAGGTTGCCGGCGTCCATGTAGGACTTCGCGAGTTTCCCGAGCTCCGTCTGCTTGCTGATGTTGGCGCGGAACAGGTCGCCCGTGGAGATGTGCGGGACGCGCAGCTTCTCGGCTAGACGAGTGGCCTGCGTGCCCTTTCCGGCACCCGGCGGCCCGACGAGGACGATTCGCATCAGCGGAGGAACCCTTCGTAATTGCGCTGCTGGAGCTGGCTCTCAATCTGCTTCACGGTCTCGAGACCGACACCCACGATGATCAGGATGCTGGTCCCACCGAATGGGAAGTTCTGGTTTGCGTTGAAACCAACCAACGCCATCGTCGGTACGAGAGCGATCAGACCCAGATACAGCGAACCCGGCCAGGTGATCCGGTTGAGCACGTACGAGAGGTACTCAGCGGTCGGCCTGCCAGCCCGGATGCCCGGGATGAAGCCACCATACTTCTTCATGTTGTCGGCGACTTCCTCGGGGTTGAAGGAGATCGCCACGTAGAAGAACGCGAAGAAAACGATGAGCAAGAAGTAGATAGTGATGTAAATCGGGTGGTCGCCCTTGGTCAGGTTCTGCTCGACCCAGCGCTTCCAGCCCGAGTCACCGCTGGAGAACTGCGCGACCAGGGCCGGGATGTAGAGCAGCGACGACGCGAAGATGACAGGGATCACACCCGCCTGGTTCACCTTCAGCGGGATGTACGTGGACGTCCCGCCGTAGGAACGACGGCCGATCATGCGCTTCGCGTACTGCACCGGGATGCGGCGCTGGGCCTGCTCGACGAAGACCACCAGGCCGACCATGACCAGGCCGACGAGGACGACGGTGCTGAACTCGATCCAGCCGCCGGCCAGGGTGCCCTGCTTCTTGATGGCCCACAGCGCGGACGGGAAGGTCGCGGCGATCGAGATGAACATCAGGATCGACATGCCGTTGCCGATGCCGCGGTCGGTGATGAGCTCACCGAGCCACATCACGACGGCCGTACCGGCGGTCATGCAGATGACCATGGTGATGGTGGTGAAGATCGCCTGGTCCGGGACGATCTGGCTCGCGACCGTGCAACCGGAGAAGAGAGCTCCGCTGCGGGCGGTGGCCACCAGGCCGGTGCCCTGCAGGATGGCGAGCGCCACCGTGAGGTAACGGGTGTACTGCGTGATCTTCGCCGTACCGGCCTGGCCCTCCTTCTTGAGGGCTTCCAGGCGCGGAATGACCACGGTCAGCAGCTGGAGGATGATGCTCGCCGTGATGTACGGCATGATGCCCAGCGCGAAGATCGTGATCTGGAGCAGCGCGCCACCACTGAACATGTTGACCAGACCGAAGAGGCCCTGGTTGCCGGACGCCTGGTCCACACACTCCTGGACGCTCTTGTAGTCGACGCCAGGGATGGGGATGTGCGTTCCCATCCGGTAGACCACGATGATGGCGAGCGTGAAGAGCAGCTTCTTGCGCAGGTCGGGCGTCTTGAACGCCCGGGCGAACGCGGTGAGCACGGTGCCTCCTGCGACCCCCGCGCAACTGCGTCAAGGGTGACGGTCTTGAGGTTCGACGAATATGTAACGGTCAACTGCCGCTCAGAGTGCCCCGGGTGGAGCAACCTGTGAAAGTTGGCAGTGCAGGCCACCTTACCGGCGAGACTGCCCCCTAGGAACGACCAACCGGGGATACCCCATTTTGTGGGTATCCCCGGTCGGGTTCGTTCAGGTCATCGAGACGTCCGAGACATTCAGACGAGCTCGGTGACGGTACCGCCGGCGGCGGTGATCTTCTCCTTGGCGGAGCCGGAGACGGCGTCGACCGTCACCTGCAGCGCCACGGAGATCTCGCCCTGGCCGAGGACCTTGACGAGGCTGTTCTTGCGAACGGCACCCTTGGCGACGAGACCCTCGACGGTGACCTCGCCACCCTCCGGGTACAGCGCGGCCAGCTTGTCGAGGTTCACGACCTGGAACTCGGTCTTGAACGGGTTCTTGAAGCCCTTCAGCTTCGGAAGACGCATGTGGAGGGGCATCTGGCCACCCTCGAAGCGCTCCGGAACCTGGTAACGGGCCTTCGTACCCTTGGTACCACGACCGGCCGTCTTACCCTTCGACGCCTCACCACGACCGACACGGGTCTTGGCGGTCTTGGCGCCGGGGGCGGGACGGAGGTTGTGGATCTTGAGCGGGTTGTTCTCCGCCATGATCAGTCGACCTCCTCGACCGTCACGAGGTGACGGACATGGCGCACCATGCCGCGGAACTCGGGGCGGTCCTCCTTGACGACCTGCGTGTTGATGCCCTTGAGACCAAGGGAGCGCAGGGTGTCACGGTGGTTCTGCTTGCTGCCGATGTAGGACTTGACCTGCGTAATCTTGAGCTGCGCCATGATTACGCACCCGCCCCGGCACGCGCACGGAGAAGAGCCGCGGGGGCGACGTCCTCGAGCGGCAGACCACGGCGGGCCGCGATCTCCTCGGGACGCTGCAGACCCTTCAGGGCCTCCACGGTCGCGTGCACGATGTTGATCGCGTTGTCGGAGCCGAGCGACTTCGACAGCACGTCGTGGATACCGGCGCACTCGAGCACGGCACGCACCGGACCACCGGCGATAACACCGGTACCCGGGGACGCGGGCTTGAGCAGCACGACGCCGGCAGCCTTCTCACCCTGGATGGGGTGCGGGATGGTGCCCTGGATCCGGGGGACCTTGAAGAAGTGCTTCTTGGCCTCCTCAACACCCTTGGCGATGGCGGCCGGCACCTCCTTGGCCTTGCCGTATCCGACACCCACGGTGCCGTCACCGTCGCCCACCACGACCAGCGCGGTGAAGCTGAAGCGACGACCACCCTTCACAACCTTGGCGACACGGTTGATCGCGACAACGCGCTCAACGTAAGCGGTCTTCTCGGCGGCAGCTGCGCCGCCGTCACGGCCCTTCCGGTCCCGCCGCTCGCCGCCACCGGCACCGCCACCGCGGCGCTGGGGTCCAGCCATTGGAATTACCTCTCTCTGTTTCCGCTAGCTCCGGAACCGACTCAGAACTTCAGGCCGGCTTCGCGGGCGGCGTCCGCCAGGGCGGCGATGCGCCCGGCGTACTGGTTGCCACCACGGTCGAATACGACAGCCTCGACGCCGGCGGCCTTGGCGCGCTCGGCGACCAGGGCACCGACCTGCTTGGCCTGCGTCGACTTGTCGCCCTCGGCACCGCGGATCGAGGTGTCCAGGGTGGACGCCGACGCAAGGGTGTGCCCCTTGAGGTCGTCGATCACCTGGGCCACGATGTGGCGGTTCGAGCGGGTAACGACCAGACGGGGACGCTCCGCCGTACCGTTGACCCGCTTGCGGATCCGGATGTGGCGGCGCTTGATCGCGGCGCGCTTGTAGGCGTCGCCCTTGAGGATCTTCTGCCCGTATGCCATGGCTTACTTACCCGCCTTTCCGACCTTGCGGCGGATGACTTCGCCCTCGTACTTGACGCCCTTGGCCTTGTACGGGTCGGGCTTGCGCAGCTTGCGGATGTTGGCCGCAACCTCGCCGACCTTCTGCTTGTCGATGCCCTCGACCTGGAAGCGGGTCGGGTTCTCCACCTTGAAGGTGATTCCCTCGGGCGCCTCGACGGTGATCGGGTGGCTGTAGCCGAGCGCGAACTCGAGGTTCGAACCCTTGGCCTGCACGCGGTAACCGACACCGCTGATCTCGAGCTTCTTCACGTAACCCTGGGTCACGCCGGTGATCATGTTCGCCACCAGCGTGCGGGACAGGCCGTGCAGGGCCTTGCTCTGACGCTCGTCGTTGGGGCGGGTGACGTTCAGAACGCCGTCCTCACCCTTGGCGATCTCGATCGGCGCCACGACGGTGTGGGTCAGCGTGCCCTTGGGGCCCTTGACCGAGACCGTCTGGCCGTCGATGGTGACGTCCACGCCGGCGGGAACCGTGATGGGGAGCTTGCCAATACGCGACATAGCTGTTTCCTCCGTTCCCTTCCGTTACCAGACGTAGGCGAGAACTTCTCCGCCTACGCCCTTCTTGCCGGCCTGCTTGTCGGTGAGGAGTCCGTGCGACGTGGAGATGATCGCCACGCCGAGGCCGCCCAGCACCTTCGGCAGGGAGGTGGACTTCGCGTACACCCGGAGACCGGGCTTGGAGATCCGCTTGATGCCCGCGATGGAGCGCTCACGGTTGGGGCCGAACTTCAGCTCCAGGACGAGGTTCTTGCCGACCTCGGCGTCCTCGACCTTCCAGCCCGTGATGAAGCCCTCCTGCTGGAGGATCTCCGCGATGTGAGACTTGATCTTCGATGCCGGCATCGTCACGGAGTCGTGGTATGCCGAGTTCGCGTTCCGCAGACGCGTAAGCATGTCTGCGATCGGATCAGTCATGGTCATAAATTGGCCTTCGGCCTCTCTCGCCGGGGTTTCCTGGTGCGCCATCCCTCTCCCCGATCCGAGACGGGACGGGTGCGGCGCGGTGGACCTACGGCGTAGTAAGTCGTACGGGCGACAATCAGGCGCCCAACCCTCCAAGCCTAAGCCATGAAAGGGAGGGCGCCTGACACGCCCATTGCTTACCGAGAGCCCTTGGAATCCCTAAAAGGGGGATTACCAGGAGCTCTTGGTCACGCCCGGCAGCTCGCCACGGTGAGCCATCTCACGAAGGCACACGCGGCAGAGGCCGAACTTGCGGTACACGGAGTGGGGACGGCCGCAGCGCTGGCAGCGCGTGTAGCCACGCACGCCGAACTTGGGCTTGCGAGCAGCCTTAGCGATCAGAGCCTTCTTCGCCATCTCGCTCACGCCTCCTTGAAGGGGAAGCCGAGGTGACGAAGGAGCGCGCGGCCCTCAGCGTCGTTGGTCGCCGTGGTCACCACGGTGATGTCCATACCCCGGGTGCGGTCGATCTTGTCCTGGTCGATCTCGTGGAACATGACCTGCTCCGTGAGACCGAAGGTGTAGTTGCCACGGCCGTCGAACTGCTTGGGGGACAGACCACGGAAGTCGCGGATGCGCGGCAGCGCGAGCGACAGGGTGCGGTCCAGGAACTCCCACATGCGGTCGCCACGGAGCGTGACGTGGGCACCGATCGGCTGGCCCTCACGCAGCTTGAACTGCGCGATGGACTTGCGGGCCTTGGTGACGGCCGGCTTCTGACCGGTGATCGTGGTGAGGTCGCGGATGGCGCCCTCGATCAGCTTGGAGTCGCGGGCGGCGTCGCCCACACCCATGTTGACCACGATCTTGACGAGGCCGGGGATCTGCATGACGTTCTCGTACGAGAACTCCTCACGCAGCTTGCCCGCGATCTCCTCGCGGTACTTCGTCTTGAGACGCGGAGTGGTGGTGGTAGCCATCAGATGTCCTCACCCGTCCGCTTGGCAACGCGGATCTTGTTGCCTTCGTCGTCGAAGCGGTAACCGACACGCGTGACAACCTTGTTGCCGTCCTTCTCAACGACCAGCTGGACGTTGGAGACGTGGACCGGCGCCTCGGTCGTGACGATGCCACCAGCCTGCGAACCCTTGGCGGTCGGGCCGGCCTTGGTGTGCTTCTTGACCCGGTTGACACCCTCGACCAGGACACGGTCCTCGCGGGGGAAGGCCGCGATGACCTTGCCCTGCTTGCCCTTGTCCTTACCGGTGATGACCTGGACCAGGTCGCCCTTCTTGATCTTCATGCTTACAGCACCTCCGGCGCGAGCGAGATGATCTTCATGAACTTCTTCTCGCGCAGCTCACGGCCGACGGGGCCGAAGATACGGGTGCCGCGAGGGTCGCCGTCGTTCTTCAGAATGACGGCGGCGTTCTCGTCGAAGCGGATGTACGAGCCGTCCGGGCGGCGGCGCTCCTTGACCGTGCGAACGATGACCGCCTTGATGACGTCACCCTTCTTCACGTTGCCGCCGGGGATCGCGTCCTTGACGGTGGCGACGATGACGTCACCGATGCCCGCGTAGCGGCGACCGGAGCCACCGAGCACACGGATGCAAAGGATCTCCTTCGCACCAGTGTTGTCGGCGACACGCAGTCGCGACTCCTGCTGGATCACGTCTATCTCCTGTTTGTCTGCCGGTTCCCCGGGGGCCGCTCACAAGCGGCCCCCGGAGCCTGGCGGAACTGTCCTGCGAGGGATGCCCCGCAGGAGAATTACTTGGCCTTCTCGAGGATCTCGACGACGCGCCAGCGCTTCGTCGCGGACAGCGGCCGGGTCTCCGCGAGGAGGACACGGTCGCCGACACCCGCGGCGTTCTGCTCGTCGTGCGCCTTGAGCCTGCTGGTACGGCGGATGACCTTGCCGTACAGCGCGTGCTTGACGCGGTCCTCGACGGCGACGACGACGGTCTTGTCCATCTTGTCGCTGACGACGAGACCCTCACGGGTCTTGCGGAAGCCGCGGGCCTCTGCAGTCTGCTCAGTCACGTTGCTCTCACTCATCAGGCGCTCTCCACCGTCTCGATGCCCAGCTCGCGCTCACGCATCAGGGTGTAGATCCGCGCGATGTCCTTACGGACGGCCTTCAGCCGACCGTGGTTCTCGAGCTGACCCGTCGCCGCCTGGAAGCGGAGGTTGAACAGCTCTTCCTTGGCCTCGCGGAGCTTGTCCAGAAGCTCCTCGTTGCCCAGCTCGCGCAGCTCGGACGCCTTGGTACCGGCCGACATCACGCTTCACCTGCCTCGCGCTTGACGATCCGGCACTTCATCGGCAGCTTGTGGGCCGCACGAGTCAGCGCCTCACGGGCGATCTTCTCGTTGGGGTACGACAGCTCGAACATCACGCGTCCGGGCTTGACGTTGGCGATCCACCACTCCGGAGAACCCTTACCGGAACCCATGCGGGTCTCGGCAGGCTTCTTGGTGAGGGGACGGTCCGGGTAGATGTTGATCCAGACCTTGCCACCACGCTTGATGTGACGCGTCATGGCGATACGAGCGGCCTCGATCTGACGGTTCGTCACATACGCCGGGGTCAGCGCCTGGATGCCGTACTCGCCGAACGCAACCTGCGTGCCGCCCTTGGCAGCGCCGCTGCGCTTCGGGTGGTGCTGCTTGCGGTGCTTGACCCTACGGGGGATCAGCATGTCGGTCAGGCCTCCGTTCCGGTGCTCTCAGCCGGAGCGGCCGCCGGAGCCTCGGCCTTGGGGGCCTCGGCAGCGGGAGCCTGCTGCGGCTTGCGACCGCGACCGCCACGCTCGCCACCACGGCCACCACGGGCCGGGCGGTCGGCGCCGCCACCACCACGGGCCGGGCGGTTACCGGCGCGGGCGGCAGCGTTCTCGGCGCGGACCTCGGCGATGTTCTTGACGTCGCCCTTGTAGATCCAGACCTTCACACCGATGCGGCCGAAGGTCGTCTTGGCCTCGAAGAAGCCGTAGTCCACGTTCGCGCGGAGCGTGTGCAGGGGCACGCGGCCCTCGCGGTAGAACTCCGAGCGGGACATCTCGGCGCCGCCGAGACGGCCACCGCACTGGATCTTGATGCCCTTGGCGCCGGCCTTCATCGTGCCCTGCATGCTCTTACGCATGGCGCGACGGAAGGAGACGCGGGAGGACAGCTGCTCGGCAACGGCCTGAGCAACCAGCTGAGCGTCGGTCTCGGGGCTCTTGACCTCGAGGATGTTCAGCTGGACCTGCTTGCCCGTGAGCTTCTCGAGGTCGCCGCGGATGCGGTCGGCCTCGGCGCCACGGCGGCCGATGACGATGCCGGGACGCGCGGTGTGGATGTCCACCCGCACGCGGTCACGGGTGCGCTCGATCTCAACCTTCGAGATGCCGGCGCGCTCCATGCCGGACGTCATCATCCGACGGATGGCGACGTCTTCCTTGACGTAGTCCTTGTACAGCTTGTCGGCGTACCACCGGGACTTGAAGTCCGTGGTGATGCCGAGCCGGAACCCGTGCGGGTTTACCTTCTGGCCCATTACCGGGTTCCTTCCTTGCTGCTGACGACCACGGTGATGTGGCTGGTCCGCTTGCGGATCCGGTAGGCACGGCCCTGGGCGCGCGGACGGAACCGCTTCAGGGTCGGGCCCTCGTCGACGTACGCCTCGGAGATGAAGAGGCTGTCGACATCGGTGTGGTCGTAGTTGTGCGCGGCGTTGGCGATGGCGCTGTCGAGCACCTTGCCGACCGGCACGCTCGCGGCCTGCGGGGCGAAACGCAGGACCGCCTGAGCCTCCGCGGCGTCGAGGCCACGGATGAGGTCCACCACACGGCGGGCCTTCATGGGCGTGACGCGGATGTACCGCGCCTGGGCCCTGGCTTCCATGGTTGTCCTTCCAGTGTCTGTCATGGTCATTCCACCCCGCTGTTAGCGGCGCTTCGACTTCCGGTCGTCCTTGACGTGACCCCGGAAGGTGCGCGTCGGCGAGAACTCGCCGAGCTTGTGGCCGACCATCGACTCGGTGACAAACACCGGGATGTGGGTCTTGCCGTTGTGCACCGCGATCGTGTGGCCCAGCATGCTGGGGATGATCATCGAGCGACGGGACCAGGTCTTGATGACGTTCTTGGTGCCGGCTTCGTTCTGGACGTCCACCTTCTTTACGAGGTGGTCGTCGACGAAGGGCCCCTTCTTGAGACTGCGCGGCATCTAAACCCGCTCCTAGCGCTTCTTGTTCGTCTTGCGGCGGCGGACGATGTACTTGTTCGAAGCCTTCTTCGGCGAACGAGTACGACCCTCCTTCTGACCCCAGGGGCTGACCGGGTGGCGACCACCGGAGGTCTTGCCCTCACCACCACCGTGGGGGTGGTCAACCGGGTTCATCGCCACACCACGAACGGTCGGGCGGACGCCCAGCCAGCGCTTGCGGCCGGCCTTGCCCCAGTTGATGTTGCTCTGCTCGGCGTTGCCGACCTCGCCGACCGTGGCGCGGCAGCGCTGGTCGACCAGGCGGATCTCACCGGACGGCATGCGGAGGTGGGCCATCGAGCCCTCCTTCGCGAGCAGCTGCACGGAGGCACCGGCGGAGCGGGCGAACTTGGCACCGCCACCGGGACGGAGCTCGATCGCGTGGATCGTGGTACCGACCGGGATGTTGCGCAGCGCCAGGTTGTTGCCCGGCTTGATGTCGGCCCCGGGACCGTTCTCGACGCGGTCACCCTGCTGCAGGTTGCGCGGGGCGAGGATGTAGCGCTTCTCGCCGTCGGCGTAGTGCAGCAGCGCGATGCGCGCGGTGCGGTTGGGGTCGTACTCGATGTGCGCGACCTTCGCCGGCACGCCGTCCTTGTCGTGACGACGGAAGTCGATCACGCGGTAGGCGCGCTTGTGTCCGCCACCCTGGTGGCGAACGGTCACACGACCGGAATTGTTACGGCCGCCCTTGCTGTGCAGGGGGCGGACCAGCGACTTCTCCGGCGTGGACCGCGTGACCTCGACGAAGTCGGCGACGCTGGAGCCACGACGGCCCGGCGTAGTCGGCTTGTACTTGCGGATTCCCATTTCTCAGTCCTCGTCCGATATCGGACGATCCGGACCTCCGTCAGGAGGTCGGACCGCCGAAGATGTCGATACGGTCGCCCTCGGCGAGGGTCACGATCGCGCGCTTGGTGGACGCGCGCTGACCGAAGCCGGTCTTGGTGCGCTTGCGCTTGCCCTGGCGGTTGA
Organism: Streptomyces sp. NPDC002888; assembly: GCF_042888465.1. Classification (NCBI taxonomy): domain Bacteria; kingdom Bacillati; phylum Actinomycetota; class Actinomycetes; order Kitasatosporales; family Streptomycetaceae; genus Streptomyces; species Streptomyces sp. NPDC002888. Next base: position 483,927 of record NZ_JBIAPU010000003.1, read on the forward strand.
TCGTGTTGACCCCGGTGACCTTGACCGAGAAGACCGCCTGGACGGCCTGCTTGATCTGGGTCTTGTTGGCACTCGGGGCGACGATGAACGTGTACTTGTTCTCGTCGAGAAGCGCGTAGCTCTTCTCGGACACGACCGGCTTGACCAGGACGTCACGGTGGTCCGTGTACGACTTGCTCACCGGGGTGACGACGGTGTTCTTGCCCTCGGCGGCGTGGCGGCGCGCCTTGGCGACGCGCGCGGCCTTGGCGGCCTTCGCAGCCTTGGAGGCGATGCTCGGGTGACGCGTAGCCATCAGGCCTCGCTCCCTTCGGTGTCATTGGCCTTCGGGCCGGACACGAAGGACTCGAACGCGGACTGGGTGAAGACCACGTCGTCCGAGACGAGAACGTCGTACGTGTTCAGCTGGCCCGGCTCCAGGATGTGGACCTGGGGCAGGTTGCGGGCGGACAGCCACGCGGCCTCGTCGGCGCGCTCGACGACCAGGAGCAGGTTCTTGCGCTCCGAGATCTTGCCGAACAGCGTCTTCGCGGCCTTCGTGGAGGGGGACTCGCCCTCGATCACGCCGGTGACGACGTGGATGCGGTCGTGGCGGGCCCGGTCGGTGAGGGCGTGGCGCAGGGCCGCGGCCTTCATCTTCTTCGGGGTCCGCTGCGAGTAGTCACGCGGCTGCGGGCCGTGGACGACGCCACCGCCGGCGAACTGCGGGGCGCGGGTCGAACCCTGACGGGCGCGGCCGGTGCCCTTCTGGCGGTACGGCTTCTTACCGCCACCACGGACTTCACCGCGACGCTTGGTCTTGTGCGTGCCCTGGCGGGCAGCGGCGTTCTGCGCGACGACGACCTGGTGGATCAGCGGAATGCTGATCTTCTCCACGCCGAAGATCTCCGCGGGGAGCTCGACGCTACCGGTCTTCTCGCCTGCAGGCGAAAGGATGTCAACAGTGCTCATCGGTACCTCAGGCCCCCTTGGCCGCAGTGCGGACCAGGACGAGGCCGCCGTTCGGACCGGGAACCGCGCCCTTGATGAGCAGCAGACCCTTCTCCGCGTCAACGGCGTGGACGGTCAGGTTCTGGGTGGTGACACGCTCGTTGCCCATGCGACCCGCCATGCGGAGGCCCTTGAACACGCGGCCCGGGGTGGCGCAGCCACCGATGGAACCGGGGGAGCGGTGCTTGCGCTGGGTGCCGTGTCCGGCGCCGAGGCCCTTGAAGTTGTGACGCTTCATGACACCGGCGAAGCCCTTGCCCTTGCTCTTGCCGGTCACGTCGACCTTGAGGCCGGCCTCGAACACCTCAGCGGTGATCTCCTGGCCGAGGGTGTACTCGCTGGCGTCAGCGGTACGGATCTCGACGAGGTGGCGGCGGGGAGTGACGTCGGCCTTGGCGAAGTGGCCCTTGAGGGGCTTGTTCACCTTGCGCGGGTCGATCTCGCCGAACGCGATCTGGACGGACTCGTAGCCGTCGGAGTCGTTCGTACGGACCTGGGTGACGACGTTGGGGCCGGCCTTGACGACGGTGACCGGAACAACACGGTTGTTCTCGTCCCACACCTGCGTCATGCCGAGCTTCTCGCCCAGGATGCCCTTGATCTGCTTAGCCATTCTCAGATCACCAGCCCTCAGAGCTTGATCTCGATGTCGACACCGGCCGGGAGGTCGAGTCGCATCAGAGAGTCAACGGTCTTGGGGGTCGGGTCGAGGATGTCGATCAGGCGCTTGTGCGTGCGCATCTCGAAGTGCTCGCGCGAGTCCTTGTACTTGTGCGGCGACTTGATGACGCAGTACACGTTCTTCTCAGTGGGCAGCGGCACCGGGCCCGCGACCGACGCACCAGTGCGGGTCACCGTCTCGACGATCTTCTTCGCCGAGGAGTCGATGACCTCGTGGTCGTAGGCCTTGAGCCGGATGCGGATCTTCTGTCCCGCCATGGCTACTCAGTAGTCCTGTCTCTCGTAACGCTCTGGAACCCGGTGTTCCGTTGACTTCCTCCGACCCACGCGGTCGGGCGTGTCGCGCTTCCACTGACACAGATGTCCCTTGTTCGAACATCCCTCCAGGGAATGAACACGGCCCTTCCGGAACCGCAAGCCGGGGCCGAAAGACCACCGGGTGCCTGGCCGGTGCTGCACTGACACTTCCCGGAAGATTCCCGTACGTCCGTCCCAGCGCTGCCGTGAGGCAGTTGGGACGACGAGTACTGTGGGACTCGCTTCCAGTCCTCCCGGCGGGAGGCGCGCAGCATCAACACTCGACCGAGCAACCCCGCTAGTCTGCCATACAGGACGGGGCCTCCGCCAATCGAGCCGGAGAGAATACCCCGGACGTGACGAAGGTCAAACACGTACGCGTGGCCACCCCCGCCATGCCGTAAACCGCTGGCCCACGGCCGCCCGGCGTTCCTAGGCTGATCGGGTACGAGCCGCCACGGGGGACGTTCACCATGCGTACGCATTATCCGCGGACCCGGCATCTGCCCTGGTCCCCCGGCGCCACCGCCGATGATCTCAGGATCACCGACCTGTCCGGCCTGCGCGGCCGCGAGGTCGTCGTCACCGAGAAGCTCGACGGCGAGAACACCACGCTGTACGCCGACGGCCTGCACGCCCGCTCGCTCGACTCGGCCCACCACCCCTCCCGCACCTGGGTCAAGGCCCTCCAGGCACGCGTCGGCCACGCCATCCCCGAGGGCTGGCGGGTGTGCGGGGAGAACATGTTCGCCCGGCACTCGATCGCGTACGACGACCTGGAGAGCTGGTTCTACGGCTTCTCGGTCTGGGACGCGGACGGCCGCTGCCTGGACTGGGACCGGACGGTGGCCTTTCTGGGCGGACTCGGCGTCCCCGTACCGCGGAGCCTGTGGCGAGGCGTGTTCGACGAGCGGGCGCTGCGTGCGCTGCGGCTGGACCCTGGGCGGCAGGAGGGGTACGTCGTCCGGGTCGTGGACGGGTTCGGCGCTCAGGAGTTCGGGGAGCGTGTGGCCAAGTGGGTGCGGGCCGGGCATGTGCGGACGGACACGCACTGGATGCACGCGGCCGTCGTCGAGAACGGTCTCGGCCCGGGGGCCGCGTTGTGGGCGGTGCGTTCGGGGGCGGCGGTCGACGCGGCGGCGCTGGAGGAGGCCGTGGGGCTGCCCGGTGAGGGGGACCCGCGGGCTGTCGCCCGGTTCGATCCGGCGGGGCGGTCCGGGGACGACCGGCTCGTCGGCGTGCTGGCCGCGCTGCTGCACTCGGACAGGCGGGCACGGCTCGCGGCGCGGCTCGCCGGGGTGGTGGGCATGCCGCTCGCGCGCCGGATCGCGGATCTCGTGGGACTGCACCCGGCGCTGCACCGGCCGTATCCGGACGAGGACCGGCGGGCCGGCCTGGTGCGGCTGTCCCACGCAGCCGACCTCGGTCTGCTGCACGCGGTCGCCCGGGCCACCGCGGCCGCGGACGAGGCGCGCGAGCAGGTGGAGTGGTCGGCGCTGCACGCCGAGGACGCAGGGAGCATGGACGAGTGGGCGCTGCGCGAGGCGTTCGCCGGGCTGCCGGCCGACGCGGCCGTCCGGTGCCGGGCCGAGGCCCGGGAGGCGTACGCGCAGGGCCGGATCAGCGGTGTCGACGAGGCTGTGGCGGCGACCTGGCGTTGGCGCTCCGGCGCCTTCCCGAAACTGATCCAGACGGTCGGCCCGGCAGGCAGCGGCAAGAGCACCTTCGCCCGCGGACTCCCGGGCGTGGACGCGTACGTCTCCTTGGACGATCTGCGCGCGGCGCGCGGCGCACGCGCCGACCAGCGTGCCAACGAGGCCGTCCTGCGCGAGGGACTCGACCGACTGGACAAAGCCCTGGCCGACGGGGGAACAGTCGTCTGGGACGCCACCTCCCTCAACAAGCAGCAGCGCTCGCTCGTGCACGCGATCGCCCACCGCCGTGACGCCCTGATCACTCACGCCGTGGTCCTGGTCGACGAGGACGAGCTGATACGGCGCAACGCCCGCCGCGAGCACCCGGTGCCCCCGGAGGTGCTCGCCGCCCAGCTGCGCCGCTTCGGCCCGCCGTATCCGGGCGACGCGCACCGCACCTGGTACATCGGGGCGAGCGGAACCGTCGAGGAAGAGATCTGAGGGGTCTGACCGGTGCGTACGAGCGAGGAGATCTATCACCGGGTGCGCTGGGACGCGCGCTTCGACCCGGCCCGCTTCGTGCTGGGCATCCTGCAGCGCGGGGCGGCGCCCAAGCGTGTTCCGCTGCCCGCCTTCGTGCCGGGAGGCGAGATCCCGTGGCACCGGGTGCTGTTCTTCGAGGCCGACGGTGAGGTGGTGTGGGACCGGGCCACGGGTGTGGACCGGATCGACGCGACGCGGGCCGGGCGGGTACGGGAGGCTCGGCTGCTCCGAGCGCCGTTCTTCACGGCCCGTACGCCGTATGCGTGGAACGGGGAGGACTGGGTGCCCGCGCGCTCACCGCGCCGGAGCGCGCCCGGCTCCGGAGAGGTGCGCGTGCTGACCTGGAACGCCCTCTGGGACCGGTACGACGCCGACCGCATCGACAGCGCCCGGCGCAGGCCCGAGCTGCTGCGGGCCCTGCACGATGCCGACGTCGACGTGATCGCGTTGCAGGAGGTCGAGGCGGAACTCCTCGTCCCGCTGCTGCGTGAGCCGTGGGTGCGGGCGGGCTGGACGCTGGGAACGGATCCGCGGGAGCGGGATGTGGACGAGTGCGGTCTGCTGCTCCTGAGCCGGTTGCCCGTGCGCGAGGCCGCGTTCCATGCACTGGGCCCGCACAAGGCGGTGACCGCCCTCGTCGTGGAGACGGGTGCGCGTCCCCTGGTCGTCGCGGCGACGCATCTGAGCAGCGACCACTCCGAGAACGGTGCGGTCCGACGCGATGCCGAACTGACGCGGATCGCTGAAGGGTTGGCTGGTCTGGAAGCCGGTCTGATCCTGATGGGCGACTTCAACGACGGCGGTGACACACCGCAGCTGACGTTGGGGATGCGGGACGCGTGGAGCGAGGTGCACGGCGCCGGCGACCCGACCCCGACCTTCGACCCGGGCACCAACCCACTGGCCGCGATCTCGTCCCTGAGCGGCCGGGCCTCCCGGCTGGACCGGGTGCTGCTGCGCGGGGAGGGTCTGCGGGTGGGGCGGGCCGAGCTGTACGGCGACGCGCCCACGGCGGAGGGGCTGTACATCTCCGATCACTACGGTGTGCGGGCCGAGGTGACGGCGGACGCGAAGGAGGCGGAGGGTGCGGACGGTGTGGCCGCCCTCGGCCGTCTGGACGTACGTCCGACTCCCCGCACGGCACTGGCGTGGATCCCTCCCCAGGAGCTGTGGCCGCCGCTGCAGGACATCCGCCGCGATCACGACCCACAGATCCGCCGCTGGCCTCCGCATGTGAACCTGCTCTTCGGATTCGTACCGGAACATGCCTTCGAGCAGGCCGCATCGGTGCTCGCGACGGCCACCACGGCTCCCTTCGACGCCCGGCTGGAGGGCGTGCACTGGTTCGGCCACCGGGACGACGCCACCGTCTGGCTCGACCCCGGGGCCGCCGGTGAGGAGCCGTGGACCGAGCTGCACCGCACCCTCCTGCGTCACTTCCCCGGCTGCCGCGGTCGCCACTCGGGCTTCACCCCTCACCTGAGCCTGGGGCGCACCACCGACCCGAACACCCTGGCCGCAGCCTGCGCGGCCCGGCTCACTCCGATGCCGGTCAGGGTCGGCGAGCTGGCGCTGCTGTCGCGGCGCGGGGACGAGCCGATGCGGGTACGGGGGACGGTGACGCTGGGGACGGGAGAGGTCCGCTGGAGGGAAGAGGCCGCGCAACACGCCTACGAGCCCACCGACACCTCTGCCGCCGATCTGGTCACGGCCCGCATCACGGGCGTGCTCTCCGAAGGTGTCGTGCACGTCGTCGGCTCCCGGCGCATGAGCTGCGCGCTGCCCGGTGCGGACCTGGACCTGGTGGCGGCACTGCCCGGCACTGTCGAACTCGCCGCTGTACAGACGCGGTTGACCACCGCGCTGGGTGAGGCGACGGATGTGCGCGAGGTGGTCGGGGCCCGCGTACCCGGTCTGCGGTTGCGGGTCGACGGGCTGGACGTGGACCTGGTCGTCGTCGCCACCGGCTCGCTGGACCCCGCCGAGGCGGTGGCTCGCCGGGCCGAGCTGGGAGAGGCGGCGGCGATCGCGCTCAGCGCGGTGAGCGACGCCGACGCGGTGCTTGCCTCGGTGGGCACACACGGCCCGGCCTTCGCCCGGCTGGCCACGCAGGTCAAGGCATGGGCGAAGGCGCGGGGCCTGGACTCGGCACCGTTCGGGGGTCTGCCGGGCCTCGCCTGGTCCGTCCTGGCGGCCCGCACCGCGAGCGAGGCCGGCGACCTGCCACCGACCGATCTGCTACGGCATTTCTTCGCGACCTGGGCGGCATGGGACTGGCGAGAGCCGGTAGGACCGAAGGGCGCCCGGCCCCACCCCCACCCCCTCACGATCACGACACCCTCCGCCCCCGTACGCCCCTGCACGGACCAGGTCACGCCGGGTATGCGTGACCTCATCACCCAAGAGCTGTTCCGTGTCTGGGAGTTGCTGGACACGACCACGGGCCCGTACCCATGGGCCGAACTCCTCGCCCCTCCCCCACTCCACCGCCGCCACGCGGCCTGGGTGGTCGTGACGGTGGACTCGGCCGCGGACGAGGGCCGGGTGCGAGGCAGGATGCGGGCCCTCATCACCGACCTCTCGGCAACGGCCCCCGACTGCCACGCCTGGCCCCGCCCCTTCACCACGAACCCCGCCCGCTACGCCATCGGCCTGGGCTCCACACCACCGAGCACCGACCACCTCACGAAGGTCGCGGAACACCGACTGCGCGGCCTGCCCGGCGTCACACTGACATGGGCCGAAGGGGGCGCGATCCCGACCCTTCGCTGATCATCGGGACGGGATCAGTACGGAGCCCTGATCTACTGGGCCCTGGCTCTGTTCACTCTCGCCTGAAGGATCCCGACGGCCGTCGGTGCAGGCGGAGACGCCCCTGTCCGGCTACGTGGTGCCGGTGAACGTGTCTCTTGGACGGCCCGTCATCACCGGTGGTTCTGCACCACCTCGTGGAGAGCTCGGGAAGCTTCCGTGCATACCTGTGCCGGGAGGCGGCGGGGCCCCTCGTGTCGCGAGTTCCGCGTGCGATGATCACGCTGATCAGCGACCGTCACGGGGACACGACACAAGATGACCGGGTACTACAAGGTCGAGTTCGAGGCAATGGCCCGGCTCGTCGTCGATCTCGCCGAATGTGCGGACACCATGCGGTCCGCGATGAGACAGCTGAAGGACATCGGGCCCAAGGGCGCCGGCTCCGGTGAGCTGGAGGAGGCCTGCGACGACTTCCAGGAGAAGTGGGGCTACGGCATCGAGCTGATCGCCGACGCCACGGGCGGCATCACCGAGAAGGTCGCGCAGTCGGGCCGTGTCTACCAGGGACTGGAAGAGGAGGTCACCGCACTCGTGCAGGCCGTGAAGCTCGCCGACAAGTCCTTGAAGGCGGGCGGCCAGTGATGCCCGGCTCCGCTGAGACGGCCGCGTTCCACTTCCAGGTGCCGTCGGAGTTCCACGCCGTGCCGCTGGGCCTGGGTGACGACGAGGACGCCTTCGACGCGCAGGTACGGCAGTTCGCGCGCGACTACTGGGGCGAGCGCGAGGATCTGGAGCCCCTGCGCAAGGTGACTACGGCCATGTATGCGGCGAACGCGCAGAACCTCGTCGAGGGCGGCACCGTGTACAACGCGCTCGGCATCTTCCCCATCGGCGGCAGCGCGGACGGTTCCGAGCCTCCCGAGCGCATCAGCCGCGCCACGCTCACCGTCAGCGTGCGCGACCTGGACAATCCCGACCCGCACTTCACCGCCGCGGGCATCGCTGAGGCGCTGGACAAGGCGGACCAGGGCAGCGAGGTCCAGCTCGTCTCCCTTCCCGTCGGCCCCGCAGTCGTCCACATCGCCGGGTCCCGCGCCGTGTGGGAGCTGCCGGAGGGAGAAACGACGGGGGAGCCAAGAGAGCAGGAACGGTTCTTCGTTCGTATCGAGGTCTGGGTGCCCTTCCCCGGCGAGAACCGCCTGCTGCTGCTCTGCCTCAGCACGGCCGACGTCCAGGACCTCTTCCACTACCAGTCCGTACTCGCGGACATCGCCGACACCGTCGCCTTCGGCGAGGACGAGGCGCCCACGGTCGCGGTCACGAAAGAAGCTGCCCCGCCCTCCCCCTTCGGCTCCTACTGATCGCGTCCAGGAGATCGTCCCCATGAACCCGCAGACGGCACAGACCTACGACGCGCTCGGCTTCGACCCCGCCCCCGGTGTGCCGGCCTCCGTGCACCAGCTCGTCACCTCGCTCAGCGGCGCGGGCAAGCAGCTGCACGACGCACACACGACCCTGACCAAACTGGGGAAGGCGGACGGGGCTTGGGTGGGCGAAGCGGCGGCCGCCTTCGCCGAGAAGACCGGTGTGCTGCCGAAGTACCTGGACAACGGGCACGACTCACTGATCGACGCCGCGCACGCGCTGCGCACCTGGGAGTCGCAGCTGTCGGATTTCCAGACCAAGGCACGCCACTACGAACACGAAGCCGCGACGGCCAAGGACACGCTGGCGGAGGCGCGGAGCAACCCGGACCTGAAGCTCGCGAACCGGACGTTCGACACGGACGGGGAATTGCAGGACGCGCAGCGGCGCCTGGACCACGCGACGAAGCGGGTGAACGAGGCGAGCGACGACCTCGACGCGATCATCAAGAAGGCGCGGGAGCTCCAGCACGATCACCAGGTGGCGGCGCACACCGCCGCCGATCTGATCCGCAAGGCGGCCGAGGACGCACCGGTCGAGTCCCTCCTGGACATGATCGTCGACGCGGTCAAGGGCCTGGGCGAACGCATCAAGGATCTCGCGGGCGACCTCTGGGACTGGATCAAGAAGCACGCGGACACGATCTACAAGATCGGGGACTGGCTCGGCTACGCGAGTGCCGCCTGCGACGTCCTCGCGGTCGTCTTCTCCGAGACCATCATCGGCGCCGTCGTCTTCGAGGGTATCGGCATGGTGCTCAACGCCGGCGCCCTCCTCTTCCACGGTGTCGGCTGGGCGGCCGGGGCGAAGAAGGGCAACTGGCTGGACATCGGTCTGGACGTCGTGGGATTCGTTCCGTTCGGGGACCTTCTGCGGCTGGGGAAGGTCGGCAAGGGCATGTTCAAGGGCGTCAAGATCCCGATGAACGTCCTGGACTTCGGAGCGAAGGCCTCCGACGCCTGGAAGCGCGCGGACGACATCATCGAGCACGTCGGCGGAACCGCGAAACTGGGCGACGACGCCGAGGAATGGGTGATGCGGAACGTCAGCGCCCTCGGCAGCAAGGCACACGCGATCCACATCACCGCGGACACGATGGCGGACCGTTTCAAGGTGGCCGTGGCCAAGGAGTTCGGTGACTTCAACCTGTACAAGGCCGGCGCGGGAATCACGGACGTCGCCTTCCAGAGGGTGATGCCCCAGCTGATCGAGAACACCCCGCTGGGGCGTATCCCCGCGCTCGCGGACTCCGTCAAGCCGATCGTCGACAACGCCGGCGAGACCGTCGGCCGCTACATCGACCCCCGCTCCTGGACGGCCCGCGGCTACGAGGCGGCGCTCGGCGCGAAGAACCTCTACAAGGAGGGTGTGCGGATCGCCGCCGACCCGGTTCAGTACGGCTCGGAGAAGATCCACGAGGGGATCGACCGGGCCCGCGACACAGCAGGCGACGTCATCGGCCGCCTGGCCGACGCCAACCCGTTTGGATGACCCCGTGGACAACAACCCGTACGCCTTCCTGGTTTCCGGGAACAACCCCGTTCCGGTGTCCGATCCGCAGTCACTGGGACTGCCGCCCGACGCCGACGTGCGCTCGACGATCCGGTTGACGACCGCCCGCCGCCCGGCGGACACCCCGCTGGCCCGGGTGATCGCGCCACGCTCCGCGGAGCGGTGGAGCCACAAGGCGCCCTCACCGTTCTGGATCCACGACGGACCGAGCGGCAGCCCCTGGTGTTCCGTCCACCCGGCAGCGCCCGGCACCTACGACGTCCACGCCGCCGACGGCACCCCGCTGGCCAGGATCACCCGCCGCGCGGGCAGGCTCCTGCCCTGGCCCCGCCGCGTCCGCTGGTCCGCGCAGTTCACCGGCGCACCGCAAACCTTCACGGGCAAGGAGGGCACCTGGTACGGCTGGCTCGTCTACGTGGTGACGGCGCCCGTCTGGTTCCTGTTCGCGCTCTGCGCGCTCCTGTACGCGTTCTTCGACGGAACCACGGACGACTACACGTTCGGCAGACCCGTCCGCACCCGCTGGCGCACCCAGGGCACCGGCACGGCCCTGGACTACCGGGGCGTCAACAAGGTCTACCGCTTCGATCCCCAGCGCCTGGACCCCCGGGTCGCCTACGCCCTGGCGGTCCTCCAGAACCGGCAGCGCAGGAGCAGGAGCTGAACCGGCCGGCGCCCGTCAGCGCCCCCGCGACCGGTACCACTCGGCGGCCTCAGCGAGGCGGTGCAGGGTTCCCGGGCCGGGTGGGCAGTCGGCCGACTGCCAGATCTCCTCGCTCGCGTACCAGTGGTCGAGCGCCACGAGGGAGAGCTGTCGCTCGCTGACACGCCCCTCGGTCCTGTTCAGGTGCTCCAGACAGCGCTCCCAGGACCACGATTCGCTCACGCGTGGCAGTACGCCAAGGTCGGCGAGGGTGCGCAGCAGGTCGCCGGTGGTGACGGGCTCGGGATGGCTGGCGTGGTGGATGCCGGTCTCGACCCCGTTCCCGTCCAGGGCGAGGGCGACGATGAGCCGGGCGAGGTCCTCGACGGCGACCGTGGACAGCCGGGCCCTGCCCCCGTCCCACAGGGCCGGAATCCGCCGGACCAGCTCGGCCAGCGCGGGCACGACCCACCGGTCGCCCTCCCCCAGGACCAGCCCGGGACGCAGTACGACGGCCCCCGCGTCCAGCGCGAACGCTTCCGCCTCCAGCCGGGACGCGCTGCCGGCCGAGACCGGCGCCGGAGCGACCTCGTCGACCTCGATGCCCCTGTGCGGGCCGCGCCCGTAGACGGCGGCGGTCGAGAGGTGCACCGTACGCTCGATGCCCGCGGCCCGCGCCTCGTCCATCAGCGCGGCGGTGCCCAGGACGTTCACGGTGTGGCAGTCCTCGGGGGTAGGCCCCAGGACCCCGCCGAGGTGCAGCAGTACGTCGGCGTCGTCACATGCCCCGCGCGGTGAGCCGGCGTCGGCCAGGTCGGCGTACCGCCACTCGTCGGCGTGCGCGCGTATCTCGTCGGTGGTCCGGCGGCCGAGGGCCCTGACCACCAGCGCGTCCGTTTGCCGCCGCCTCGCCAGCTCCCGCAGGACGGCGGATCCGATGAATCCGGTCGGTCCGGTCAGGACGATCCGTACGGGACTCAACTCCCGGCCCTCCAAACCCTCTTCGCTCATCCGACCCAAAGGGTAGGGCTGCCCTCAGCACCGATCCACCGGTTCGCCGGATGGTCCGCGCGCCACCCCCTCCGTCACGGTGATGTACGAACCGAGTCCACACGGGGAGGACAAGATCGTGCGCATCGCCCGCGCCAACGCCACCGTCACCGCAGCCGTTGCCCTGGCCCTCGCCGCCGGGGCCGCCGCAGCGCCGACCGCCGCCGCCGCCTCGGGGAGCGCGCCCACCACTGACGGACTGTGGCGCATGGACGGGTACGGCACCGTCCTCGCCCTCGGTGGCGGCACGTATGATCATCGGCCTCCGCATCAACGGCGGCGGCTCCGACGCTCTCGGCGTCCACCTCGCCGGACGCCTCACCGACACGCCCTACGTCGCCTACGCCAAGCGCGTCCGCAACGACCCCGCCGACCCCACCCGGCACACCCGTCCCGAGCCGGTCCGCGTCACCCCGGCCGCCCACGCCCCCCGCTACACCGGCCCCGTCGCGATCCTGACCGGCGGCTCCACGGTGAGCGCCGGCGAGACCTTCACCCAGGCCCTCATCGACCGGCCCGGCCGCACGGTACGCGTCGGGCAGCCCACCCAGGGCGTCTTCTCGGACGTCATGGCCCGCCGCCTCCCCAACGGCATGACCGCCTGGCTGCCCAACGAGGAGTTCCTGACCCGTACCGGCCGCACGTTCGACGGCACCGGCATCCCTCCGCACATCACGGAACCGGTCTTCACGGAGGAGGAGTTCGCCGAGCATCGCGACTCGGCGTTCGACCGCGCGGTGCGCCTGTTGAGCGGGCGGGAGAAGTAGCGTCCGGTCCGCCTCGTAGCCTCTCGTCATGACCCGCACCACGCCACCGCGTCCCGTCGATGTCACGGCCCACTTCCCCGAGCTCGCGCCGCTGGCCCGGACCACCGTGCGCCTGCACCCGCGCGCCGGGAACCCCACGTCAGCGGACAGCTCCATCGGCGGCCCGCTGCTGTGGCCGACCGACGAGCCGTGGCCGACCTGCCCGGAGCACGCGGCCCCCTGGTACGTGGGGTACGCGCCGGACGACGTCCACGTGAGCCGACGCGTCCTCGCCGAGGCATGGAGGCGGCCACGCGCGGAGGGCGAGGACCTGCTGACCGCCGAGGAGCGGGCCGTCGTGGACCGCGCGGACGAGCGGCGGATATCCCAGGACGGCCCAGTCCCTATGATCCCGGTCGCCCAGATCTACGCGGCCGACGTGCCCGAACTCCCCCGCCCGGACGGCACGGACCTGTTCCAACTGCTCTGGTGCCCCTTCGACCACGACGAGGACTACCTGCCCCGCACCGAGCTGCGCTGGCGGTCGTCCGCCGATGTCACGAAGCCGCTCGGCGAATCGCCCCGCCCGGCCGTCATCGGCGACGACAACTACCTGCCCGAACCCTGCGTCCTGCACCCCGAGCCGGTCACCGAGTACCCGGCCCCGCACGAGCTGCCCGAGGAGCTGGTGGACCGGATCCACGAGGAGTGGTCCGACGCGGTGGAGTACCAGTACGACCTCGGCGTCGCCCCCGGCTGCAAGGTCGGCGGCTACGGCCCGTGGAGCTTCTCCGACCCGTTCGCCATGTCCTGCGCCGAGTGCGGCTCCAACGTACGGCCGCTACTCACGCTCGACGGCTGCGAGTGGGACGGCGGCAGCGGCAGCTGGCGCCCCCTGGAGGACGCCGACTACACCGGCTACCACTCCGACGGCCCGGCCTGCGCGACCAAGCTCAACATCGGCCGTAGCTACAGCATGCAGCTCTACGTCTGCACGGCGTCGTACGACCATCCGCACATCCGGAACATGCAATAGGCGCGCCGCTACGTGAGCGTGTGCAGGAAGTCGGTCCAGGCGGCCGGGTCGAGGGCCAGGCGGGGGCCGGAGAGGTGTTTGGAGTCGCGGATGTGGATGGCGCTGGGGGTTGTGGCGATCTCCACGCAGGACTCGCCGTCGTTGCCGCTGCTGTAACTGCTCTTGGACCAGTCCAGCGCCACCTCTACGCAGCTGTCGCCTTCAGTGCCATCGCTGTAGCTGCTCTTGAACCACTTGAGATCGACGGCGTCCCCGCCTGAGGGCTTGCGGATCATGTTTCTCCCAGCAGTTGCTCGATGGAGGCGAGTGACTCCCCCGGCGTGAGAGCCTGGGCCCGGATGGTGCCGTACCTCAGTTCCAGGATGCGGAGCTCCTTCGGATCCGTAGTCGGTCGGCCGTTGAACGCCCCGTCGGAACGTCCCACAGCCGTGCCGTCCACGAACTTCAGCAGCTCGATCTTGCCATCCACGCCGGGGTGAGCGCCGGTCTCGGTAGGCATTACCTGAAACGTGACGTTGCGCAACTGCGCTACCTTCAGCAGGTGTTCGAGCTGGCGCCGCCGGACCATTGTGCCTCCGATGCAACGGCGTAGCGACGCCTCTTCCTGGACGAAGCTGAGCGCGGGCACGGGCGACTTGTCGAAGACCGCCTTCCTTGCCATGCGGGCGACGACCAGACGCTCCACCTCCGCCTCCGAGTACGGCGGCTGCCGTGCCTCGAACAGAGCTCGTGCGTGTTCCGGAGTCTGCAACAGCCCATGGATGCTGAGGCCGACGTACACCCCGATCTCGACCGCCTGCGCCTCCAGCTTGGCCAGCTCCCGCACCTTCTTCGGGTACCGGACCCTCTTCACGTCCTCCTTCATGGCGGAAAGCAAGCCCCCCGCCCCCAACACCTCGTCCGCCCTGTCCAGATACTCGGGGCGAGGAATCCGCTTCCCGCTCTCGATCTTGTAGACCATGTCCTCGCCGTACCCGAGCGCCTCCCCGAACTCGGCGGCGCGCATCCCCACGGCCTCTCTGCGCAGCTTCAGCTGGCGGCCGACGGTCGCGACGACCGCCACACCCCAGTCGTCGTCCGGGTCCACCTCCCAACCCGGCTCGTCCGCCTCGGCCTTGAGCCGCCCCGCCTCACCGTCGACCTGCAGCATGGTGCACCCCTCCTGACAGGCACAGACACCACCGGACAACTCCGGACAGTGACCGTACGTATCGCCGTCGTCACTGTTCACAGTAAGCACGGGGCGCCACGCTGAGTGACGTGAAGCAGCAAATCCACCCTCCCCTCTCCCCCATCCGCAACTTCGGCGTACAGCTGTCGCCGACCCCGCGCGGCGCCCGCCTCGCCCGCCTGCTGGCCACGGAACAACTGCGCTCCTGGGGCCTGCCGTTGGACCCGGCGGCGCACGTCGTGGCGGAGCTGGCGTCGAACGCGGTGGCCCACGGCCGCGTACCGGGACGCGACTTCCGGCTCCTGGTCTACGTCGTCGGCGGCACCCTGCGCATCGAGGTCACGGACACCCGGGGTGACCGCCGGCCGCAGGCGCAACTCCCCGCGCCGGACGCGGAATCCGGCCGAGGACTGGTCCTGGTGGACGCGCTGGCCGATCGCTGGGGAGTCATGGAGGGCCCGTCGCCCCGCAAGACGGTGTGGGCCGAACTCGACCTGCCACCGGAACCCAACGCCTCACGCTTCGGTGCCACGGGCGGCCTTTCCCAAGGAACACGAGGGTGAAAGAACCCGTACCAAGCCCCACCCCTCCTCCCGCCCGCGGCCCCGCTCACCCGGGCGGGTGAACATCGCCAACTGAGCTGGATTTCGGACTGGTTGCCTGCCCTACGCTCAGCGCAACAACCGCAGACATGCGACGGCCCCCGCCGGGACGGCAATCCCAGTGCGAGGGCCTGACCACCGAGGAAGACAGGCCTTCCTGATGGATACGCAAGACACTAGCGTGCCCTCGCACGCCCAGTCCCGCCTTGCGGGCAACAACCACCCGAACCGGCACCCGCGCCCCGGCGGCCTGCTCCACGACCACACCCGCCACACCACCCGCTTCACGGTGATCGGCAACCACCTGGCCCAACACCCGGAGTTGTCGCTGCTGGCCATCGGCTTGGCGGTGCACATCCAGTCGCTGCCCAAGGGCGCCCGAGTCGACATCAAGAGCCTCGCGGCCCGCTTCCCCGAAGGCACAACCCGCATCACCGCAGCGCTACGCGAGCTGGAGACCCACGGCTACCTGCGCCGCGAACGCGAACGCGTCCCCAGCGGCCGCATCATCACCCGCACGATCTCCTGCAACTAGCCAGGCCGCCACAGGGCCACCGCCGCGCACAAGCCCGCGCCTCCGAAGAAGCGCACCCCACGCAAGCCCCTCCCCGCCGTACCGCAACCGGCGTACGCCTCCCCCACCCTCCTCCAAACGGCAACGGACCTCCTCACCGACCTGCGCCGCCTGGACTCCCGCCTCCTCCTCACCACCTGCGACACGGCCCACCTGGCCCCCGGCGTCGCCGCCTGGCTGGAACGCGAGGTCACCCCCACCGCCGTGCGCCACTCCCTGACCACCAACCTCCCGGACGGCCCCCTACACCGCCCAGCCGCCCTCCTGGCCCACCGCCTCACCACCCACCTCCCGGCCCCGCCCCCGTTCCGCACGCCCACGGCCCCACGACCAGCTACCCCAGACCCACTCCAGACCTGCGAGGACTGCGACCGCGCTTTCCGTTCCCCCGCACCAGGCCGCTGCCGCGACTGCCGTGTCCCCTACCCCACGGCCGCATGACACCCAGCCGCCCTCAGGCCGACCACAGAGGCGAGCGGATCCCCCGACCCGAGCAAACCCCTGATGCCCTGCGTGCAGCTCTCGCCATCGTCGCCCTCGGCCGGCTGGAGGAGATGCAGGCCAAGAACAAGCTGGAACACGAAGACCCGGCCATCGTCCAGGGAGCCCTTCGGGAACTGAGCGCTGTCCTGGACGCGGCCATGAAGGCAGTGCGCGAATGAGCTCGTCGGGGCGGCCGAAGCCGTCCACCTTCACGGGGGCCGCCTAGCATGAAAGCGACGATCCTTGCCCCCGGGCACAGACGACGAGGAGCGAGCGCCATGACCATCGCCCCGGACGACGCACAGCAGGGCGCCCCCCACGTCTATCAGGCCATGCGGGACTTCGTTCAGTCCATGGACGACACCCTCCCCGGCAAGTTCGAGATCACCAAGGAAGGGATCGTCCACGACATGATGGCCCCCATCGGCCCTCACGAGCTGACCGCCGTCCACCTCCGAAAGCGCCTTGAAAAGATCATGCCGGAGGAGTTGGTCGCCCACACCGGGACACCTGACGTGGAGGTTGAGGCGGAGGGCATCATGCGCCACCCCGACATCATGGTGATCGCTCTGGCGGACATGGATGTCCCGGGCTCCTTCGATCCGCGCACGCTCATCGCCGCCGTCGAAGTGGTCTCCCGCTCCAACCCGGACAACGACTGGGTGACCAAGGTGCGCGACTACCCGCTGATGGGCATCCCCATCTACGCGATCTTCGACCCCCGCACCGGCACCGGCGCCGTCCTCACCGACATCCACCCCACCCCCGACGGCCCCCGCTACGCCACCCGCAAGGACTTCGTCTACGGCGAGGACGTCACCATCGCCGACTGGACCATCTCCACGGACGGCCTGCCGCGGTACTGAGGTCCCCTGCGCACTGCATGCCGCCCTCCGAGATGTTGTGGGCGCATGCGCGTGGGGTGGTGGTGCGGCGGCGCAGGAAGCGTGGCATGGGGAGGGCGAGGTTGACGAAGCCTTCGGCCTGCATGGCGGCGA